>JBEIUL010000015.1:0-14963 GCA_040374395.1 Phycisphaeraceae bacterium | reverse complement strand
GGTCGGTCATGGACGAGAGGGTCGTATGCACAAGTCGTCCTCCGGTCGCGGGCGGAACGTATGGACCGAGGGACGACGCTCCTTCCGCGTCCGGCCTCACGTGCGACCGGAATCGAATCTATCGTCCGAAGCAGGCGGTATCTAGGGGAAGTTTTTCCGGTTTGCGGATACCGAGCCCCGCGTCCTCCGACCGGGCCGCCGCGGGCGACGGCCCGTCCGAGAACCGTCCGGCCGCCGGATCCGCCAGGGTTCACTCCGGGAAAATCAGCGGAACGCCGCCTCGGGCAGCGTGATCGCGGCCACCGCGGCGGTCGACCAGCAGGCCATGGCGCCGGCGATCATCGCCTTCGGGGCGAGCGCGACGATCTCCGCCCGGCGTTCCGGCGCGATCGAACCGAGGGCCCCGATCTGGACCGCGATCGACGGGATGTTCGCGAAACCGCAGAGGGCGTAGGTCGCGATCACCGCCGACCGCGGGTCGATCGCGCCCTCGGCCTTGAGCCTCCCGAGCTCGACGTACGCCGTGAACTCGGTCGCGACGATCTGCGTGCCGAGCAGGCTCCCGACCTCGCCGACGTCCGGCAGCGGCACGCCGAGGAGCCACGCCACCGGCGTGAACAGGAAGCCGAGCGTCGCGGCGATCCCCCACTCGCCGAATCCATTCGCCTCGCGCCAGCCCCGGATCGCCTCGAGGTTCCCGAATTCGCGAAGCGGCACGTCGACGAGGGCGAGCAGCGAGACGAACGCCACGAGGATGGCGATGACGCCGAAGGCGAGCCGCAGGCCCTCGGCCGCCCCGATGGCCGCGGCGTCGACGAGGTTCCGGCCCGGCCGCATCTCGGGCGACTCGACGCCCCGCTCGTCGGGGACCTCGGCCGTCTCCGGCACGAGCAGCTTCGCCATCACGAACGCCGCGGGAGCGCTCATCAGGCTCGCGGTCAGGAAGTGCCGGGTGTAGAGAACCTGCACCTCCTCGTCGCCCCCGCCGAGGAAGGCGACGTACCCGCCGAGGACACTGCCCGCGATCGTCGCGAAGCCGCCGGTCATGGTGATCATGAGCTGCGACCGGGTGAGCCGCGGCAGGTAGGGCCGGATCGCGAGCGGCGCCTCGCCCTGGCCGAGAAGCACGTTCGACGCGGTCACGAGGGCTTCCGCCCCGGACACGCCGAGCGTCCGCCGCAGCGCCCACGCGAGCCACCCCACCACCGCCTGCATCACGCCCAGCCGGTAAAGCACCGCCATGAGCGAGGCGAAGAAGATGATCACCGGCACCACCCGGAACGCGAAGACGAACCCGACCGGGCCGGCCGGATCGGCGAGGCTGCCGAAGACGAACCTCGCCCCCGCGTCGGCGGCGCCGATCGCGGTCGCGACGACGCGGGCGACCGCCTCGAACGCCTCGACGGTGACCGGCACGCGGAAGAACAGCAACGCCAGCGAGAACTGCAGGGCGAGGCCCCCGATCACGATCCGCCAGCGGATCGATCGGCGGGACGCCGAGAAGGCGAACCCGACCGCGACAAGCGCGAACACGCCGAGCAGCGAGCGGAAGGGATCGACCGCCACGCGACGGATGGTAGCGAGTCAGCCCGGCCGCACCGTGCGGAACTCGCCCGCCGGCACGTCGCCGAGCCGCTGCACGCGGCCGTCGGGGCAGGTGACCTCGACGTCCTCGAGGGCCTTCGCGGCCCCCAGCCCGAAGTGCACCGCCGGATCCGACGCGGCGAAGTAGCTGCCGCCGGTCTTCACCACCCGCGTGAGGCGGCGGCCGTCGACCGTGCCCCGCACGATCGCGCCGAGGGCGTCGCCGCCGCGGCCGTCGAGCACCCGGATCCGCACCGACGTCCCGACCGCCCCGTCGTTCCGCAGGAAATCGGCCGGCGCGTCGCGGTTCACGACGACGAGGTCGAGGTCGCCGTCGCCGTCGAGATCGCCCGCCGCGGCGCCTCGTGCGGTGCGGACGATCGGCGGCTCGGTGCCGCCGGCGGGCGAGACGGGCGTGAACCTCCCGTTGACTCCGCCCCGGAAGAGGAGATTCGGCTGGGCGTACGGGTCGTCGCCGCCGCCCGTCGCCGGCCGCATCACCCGGCCCGCCGCGTGGAAGAGATCGAGCCGACCGTCCTGGTCGAGATCGGCCGCGATCACGCCGAACCGCGTCGCCTTGCGGGTCGGGCCGCGCAGCCCCGCGAGGGCGGTCACGTCGAGGAACGTGCCGCCGTCGTTGCGGAAGAGCGAATCGCTCTCGCCATCGAGGTTGCAGATGAGGATGTCGAGATCGCCGTCGTCGTCGAAGTCGAGGGCCGACGCGCCCATGCCCGCCTTTGCCTTCCCCTCGAGATCGACCGCGCACCCGGCGGCGAGCGCCGACTCGCGGAAGCGCAGGCCGCCCTGGTTCAGGAAGAGGTGGTTCGGCATGCCGTCGTTGGCGACGAGGAGGTCGGGCCGCCCGTCGCGGTTGAAGTCGCTCGCGAGGACGCCGAGGGCCGTGCCGGCGCTGCTCGCGATGCCGCTGTCGAGCGAGGCGTCGACGAACGTCCCGTCGCCGCGGTTGACGTACAGCCCGCTGCGGGCCGGCGAGTCGAAGCTGCGCGGGCTGCAATAGTCGCGACGCCCGTCGAGCCCCTCGCAGGGCGGCTCGGCGCCGCGGCTCCAGTTCAGGTAGCGGCCGACGAAGAGGTCGAGGTCACCGTCGCCGTCGAGGTCGTGGAACAGCGGGCACGAGCACCAGCCCTCGATGCGGAGGCCGGCGGCGGCCGTGACCTCGGTCAGCCGCGGCGAGTTCGCGGTCGAGTCGTTCCTCAGCAGCCGCACGCCGCCGAGGCCGGCGACGACGAGATCGGCGTCGCCGTCGCGGTCGAAGTCGCCGGTCGAGACGCCCATGCCGTAAATCGCGAGCCCGGCGTCGCCCGCCGCGGCGGTGACGTCGGTGAACCGGAACCCGCCGTCGTTCCGGAAGAGACGGCTGCCCTCGCCGCCCTTCGCCTCGCCCTGCACGAGGTAGACGTCGAGGTCGCCGTCGCCCGCGACGTCGAGCAGGGCGACGCCGCCGCCGATGATCTCGGGCATCGCGAAATCACCGGTCGCGCCCGATCGCCAGGCGAACTCGGGGCCGGGATCGACCCGGGTGAACCACGGGCGGTCGGCGGCCACGACGGCGAGGGCGAGGAGCGCGATCACGGTGGGGTGCCTCCCGTCGGCGGCCGCCCGCGGATCGCCGACTGCATCGAGCGCAGCACCTGGCTGTTCGGCACGAACTCGAGGCCCTTCATCGTGGCGGCGATCGCTTTCGCCCGATCGCCCTGCGCATCGATCGCGTCGGCCATCAGCGCCCACGCGGCGTCGTTGGTGCGGTCGGCGTCGATGACGGCACGGGCCGCACGTTCAGCCCGCGAGGCCTCGCCGAGACGCAGGAAGGTGAGGGCCAATCGCAGGCGGGCGGGTGACTCGCGCAGGCCCCCGAGGCGATCGGCCTCGAGGAAACTCGCCCGGGCGGCTGGCCATTCGGTGCGGGCGACGGCGACCGCGCCGAGCAGCTCATGGCCGGCGGGCAGGCGGGGCGCGGTGGCGACGGCGCGGCGGGCCGCGGCGTCGGCGGCGTTGACGTCCTTCGCGGCGAGGTGGAGGTCGGCCAAGTTGACCCACGTTGCGTGTTCGGACGGGGCGGCCGCGGCGGCCTCCTTGAGCGCGGCGATCGCGCCGGGAAGGTCGCCGAGGGCCCGGCGGGCGCGGCTGAGGCGGTCGAGCACGAGGGGATCGGCGGGGTCGTCGCGAAGGGCTTCACGGGCGGCGGTCGACGCCTCGGCGGGCTTGCCCGCCGCGAGCAAGGCGTCGAGACGGGCGACCGTCCGCTCGCGGGTCACGGCCAGACCCGCCACCTCGCGTTCCCACGGATCCTCGAGCGGAGGCGCCATCGGCATCGGGCCCGCGGCGAGGCGGTCGGCGTCGGCGCCGCGGCCCGCAAGTCGGTACGCGTTCGCGAGGAGGCCGTCGCGGTACGGCATGCGGGGCATCGCCTCGAGGAGCGCGATGGCGGCCGCGGCTTCGCCGGCCTCGAGGGCGGCCCGCGAAGCTCCGAGCATCGCGAGCGGCTGCCGCGGTTCGATCGCGAGGGCCTTCGCGAAGAGATCCCGGGCGGCGTCGACCTCGCCCTCGTCGAGTTGCCAGTACGCGGCGCGCCACGCGGCGGCGGAACGGTCGGGCGCGAGATCGCGGACCCGCGCGAGCGATTCGAGCGCGGCCGCGCGATCGCCCTCGCCATCCTCGGCGAGGGCCCGGACGTACCAGGCCCGGGCGTCGTCGGCATCGACGTCGAGGATCGAGCGGGCGGCGGCGACGGCCTCGGCGGGGAACCCGTTCGCAAGGTAGGTCCGCGCGAGATCGAGCCGTGCCGCGCGATCGTCCGGTGCGGCCTCGCTCGCGGCGCGGGCGGCACCGATCGCCGCGACGACCGGCGCCGGCACGCCCTCGGGCGGAGTGAACGGGGCGGACGGCGCGAGCGGCGCGGACGTCCGCTCGCATGCGGCGGTCGCGATCGACAGGCTGCACAGGAACGAGATCACCGCGCGGGCGACCACGTTCGGGCGCGGCGCTGATACCGGTGCGTACGGCGAGACTCGTCCCCACGAGGCCGTCACGCGAGCCAAGGTAGCCAAAATCCCCGGGAATTTCCCCCGCAATCCGGCCGGTCCGGTCGATGCGGACGGGGTTCAGCGGCCGATTTCCGGGGAAGATTCTTGCCGGATGGCTTCGGACCCTTCGACCGACCACGCCCACCGCCCGATGACGCGACCGGAGCCCCCCAAACCACGTTTCCACTCCCGGCGAGCCGGTCTCCGACGCGGCCCGAGCCCTCGCGGGCGGCCTGCTGGCCTGTGGATTCGCCGAGCGGATCCTGCTCCTGACCGCCGAAGCGACGCCGTCGCCGCTCGACCGGGCGATCGAGGGCCGGATCGCCGGACGGAAGGGCTGGCTCCGGATCGTGCCGCTGCCCCGCGACCCGGTCGCCGCATCGCGGGACCTCGCGGCCTCGCTCGCGCAGGAACTGCCGGACGGGATCGTGAATCGCTCGTTCCACGCGATCGCGGCGTGGGCGGCCGTTCGCGACGCCGTCGCGGGCGGGTCTCGCCTTCTCGAGCTGCCCGGGCTCGACGACGAAGCCCTGGTGCGGTGCCTCGCCGAAACCGACCTCGGCTCGCTCCGGTGGAACGCGGTCGATCTCGCGCGACGCATCGGTCGCGGATCGACGATCACCGTGCGCGGCGGCGGCCGGGAGCGGTCCTTCCCGCTCGGCGACGCGCGACCTTCGGACTTCCTCGCCCCCCCGCTCATGCGCGGTGCCGTCGCGTCGCTGCCGGGCGCGGTCGCGGTCGCCGGGCTGCCGGGCGACTCGACCCTGCTCATCGGTCTGCATCCGGACGCGCGCCACGATGGCGATCCGCTCGAGCGCTCGCGTTCGCTCGGGACGGTGACCGTGCTCGGACCCGACGGCCGGCCGGCCGGCGATGCCGTGCGGACGGCGACCGTCCTCGTCGACGGCATCGAGATCATGCGCGACGGATCGATCGTCGCGGGCGAGGAAAGCCCGAGTTCGACTCCCGCGCGGAAGCGCCGCGGGAGGATCGGGCGAACGATCGACTCGGCCCGGCGCCTGCTCTCGGGCATGCCGATCCGCACGTTCGCCGCCGACGGCGGGCGGGTCGCCATCGCCGGCCCGCTCACCGCGCAGGCGGCATGGCTGCGCGGGCTCACCGGAAAGCCGGTCGGTCGGCTCGAATCGACCGGATCGTTCCTGGCCGGAGGGCTGCGGCGACGCCTCGGCCCCGATGACGTCGTCGTCTCGGCGCTCGGCGGCCCGCGTTCCCGCCTCGAGCGGATCGGCGACCGCGAGGCGGGCTGGCTCGAGGTACCGACCTACGCCCGCATGGTGCTTCCGCTCGCGGCGCTCCGCGAGAAGGGCCTCGAGGCGTTCGCCGCGGCGAGCGAATCGGCGAAGGAACCGCTGCGGTACATCCGGACCAAGCGGCTCGGCTGGCGGACCGTCGCGGCCGATCCCGCGTCGCTGCGGCGCTTCGAGGAGCGTTACCACGTCCCGACGATGATCGATCGGCACGGTCCCGAGGCGGCGATCCGACCGCCGGAGTCGCTGCTCGAGGAACGCGGCCGCGCCGAGCTGCTCGAGATCATCCACGAGGACCGCACCGTGGGCCTCTCGCTCTTCCGGCCGACCTCGCCGCGGGCCGAACTGCTGCAGATCGGCGTCCTCGACGGCGACGAGACCTGGCTCAGGATGCGGATCCTCTCGCTGTGCTACGCCCTGCCGGCGCTGCAGTGCGCGCAAAGGGACCTCGCCGAGTACGACCTCGGCCGCAGCCCTCCGTTCCCGTGGCACCCGGTGCTCAACTTCAAGTCGAAGTGGGGCGCGGGCGTCGACCCGGGACCGGCGAGCGACCGGCTGCACGTGCGGCTGCCGGCCGCGGCCCCGGCGACGTGGAATCTCCTCACGCGATCGGGCCTCATCGCCCTGCGGCGCGACGGACGGCCGGTCGCGGTGGTCGCGGTCGACGCGGCGAGCGACCTCGGACGGCTTCGCGAGGTCGCGGTGCCGGGGCTCGACGAGATCCTCGTGATCACCGACGGCGTCGCGGGCGATGCGGTGATCGCGGCCCTCGCCGACGTGCGGAACCCGCGGCCGATCCGGTTCGCGGCTCGCGGCGAGCTCGATCGCCTCGCGTCGATCGTCGGCTGACCGGGCCGCGGTAGCATCCGACCCGTGCGGATCCAGCCGATGACGCGGAAGACTCGCGTGGCCGTGCTCGCGGCGGCCGTCGTGATCGCGTCGCCCGCCCCCGCCGACAACGACAACACCGACGACGTCGCGCGGCTCTCGGAGTCGTTCCGCATGCTTCCGCCCGGCGAGCGGAGCCGCTACCTCACGCAGGCCTTCGCCTTCGTGAACGTGAACCGCATGGACGGCTACGAGCCGATCCTCGGCGGCGGCCCGCGGCCCGACCGCTCGATGCCGCCGCTGCCCTTCCCGTCGGGCACCGAGGGCGTCGATCCCCTGCTCGGTTCGCCGCTCCAGTTCGTGTTCGATCCGATACGCCTCGGGCAGGAAGCCCTCGCCGACGCGGGCCTCAAGCTGGGCATCTACGAGCTGCTCGTCGGGCAGGCGGTCACGAACGCCGCCCCGGGCACGCGATCGTCGGCCGGCTCGTCCCGCTTCGACCTGCGGCTCGACGCCCTCGCGTGGCGGCCCGAAGGCCTCGGTGCGGGCCGCGTCTGCATCCAGTTCCGCCAGAACAACGTCATGCCGGAGGGGGCGACCGACCTCTCGAACTCGGTCGGCTCGGTGACCGTGCTCGACGAGTCGCTCGCGTCGATCTCGACCAAGCTCGTCCGGGCGTACTTCGCCCAGGGTTTCCTCGACGACCGGGTCACCATCACCGTCGGCAAGGTGAACCCCGAGGACTACATCGGGCTCAACGTCTTCGCGAGCGACGAGACGAGCCAATTCCTCGCGAACGCCTTCGACGGGAACGACGTGCTGCCCGTCGGGTACCAGGCCGGGACGGTCGGGGTCGTCGCCCAGGCCCTCGTGCTGCCGTGGCTCTACGTGAACGCCGAGTACGTCTCGGCGGGCAACGCCACCCAGGCCTATCTCGAGGACACCTTCGGCTCGGGCTACTTCGTGGCCGGCGAGGTCGGGGTCGTGCTCTCGCCGCTCGACCGGCCCGGACGGATCTCGTTCGCCTGGTGCGCGAGCGACGAGAACACCACGACCCTCGCCGACGACACGAGCACCTACGGCCAGGGCTGGGTGTTCGTGGCCCAGCAGTTCCTCAATCCAGAACTCGGGGTCTGGTTCCAGGCCGCCGGGGCCGACGACACCGTCGCGTACTCGGCCTCCGACGAGGTCGCGGTCGGGATCACCTCGCAGGACGCCTTCGGCCGCCGCGGCGACGGCTGGGGGGTGGCGTTCGGGCGGTCGAACCCGGTCGCGGCCGGGGAACAGATGCAGAACACGATCGAGGCGTACTACCGGCTTCAGGTGACCGGGGCCCTGCAGGTGACCTTCGACGTGCAGGCCCTCGTGCCGCCCGCCGGCTCGGTCGGGGACGAGTCCGCGGTGGCCGGAGCGATCCGGGCGAAGTGGACGTTCTGACCTACGCGGCGGATTGTGGACAACCTGTCGCTGGGGACCCGGGACTCCTCCGGTTGCGGGTTCCGGCGAGACCGGTACCTTTTGCGCGTCGCCGGGATCGATCGGTCCCGCGTCGGAGGAGAGACCAGATGAACCGAACCGCTCTCGCGTCCGGATCCGCCCTCGTCGCCTGCTCGCTCGCGAGCGTGGCCGAGGCCCAATCGACCATCTATTCGACGCTGTCGTCCTTCGGCCAGACCGTCGTCGCCCCCGGCGGCACGGCAACCGACTCCGGCACGTTCGGCACTCCGGTGAACACGCTCTTCTCGAACGTGAACAACGGCGGCACGTACAGCAGCCTCGCCTTCTACAGCACGGGAATCTACGACTCGCTCTACGTCGAGGGGTCGCGTTCGTCGTCGTTCTCGGGCGGGACGCTCTCGGGTTCGGCGGTCATCAACTTCCTGACCGCGGTGAGCGTGACCTCGCTCACGCCGAGCGTCGCGAACTCCACGTTCCAGTGGCAGCTGGACTCGGTCACGGTGAACGTCGGTGACGTCTTCTCGGCCGGCACCTACACGCTCAGCTGGACCGGCTCGCAGGTGGGGAGCTCAGCCCTCTTCGCGGGGCAGATCTTCTTCGCCGGCCCCGGCTCGGCCGTCCCGCTGCCTCCGGCCGCGATTCTGGCCGCCGCCGGACTCGCCGGCCTCGGCCGTCGCCGTCGCCGCTGACGCCGCTCACGGCGTGTGGCTCATCGCTCGGCGCAGGAGATCCCGAGTTCCTCGAGGAACGAGCGGGCCGGCTGCAGTTGGCGGTCGAAACGCTTCCATCGCCCGATCGAGCGGGGATTCAGCGGCTCGCGCACCTGGTCCTGGCTCGGCGTGTAGGCGAGCCGGTCGGACTTCCAGAAGTCGAGGCACGCCGGCTCATAGGCGAGGCCCGCGAACTCGAGCACCTCGCGGATCCGCCGCTCGGGCTCGCGGACGAGGTCCTCGTAGCGCAGCGTCATGATCGGCAGCGGCGCGTCCTTCTTCCACTTCTCCATGATCTCGGCCTGCAGCGCGTAGCCCTGGGCGAAGCTCCGCGGCTCGGCGGCGAAGACGTTCGAGGCGGCGAAGCCGGTCGCCATGCACGAGACGCAGACGTCGAGCGGATGGCGGTCCATGTGCACCACGACCGCGTCGGGGCAGGCGAGCGAGATGAGGCCGACCGTCTCCCAGTTCCGCGGGTTCTTGTCGACGACGACGGGCTTGTCCGGGTTGCCGTGGCGCAGCAGCCCGCGGTAGTTCCGGCTCGCCCCTTCGGCCTCCTCCTCGTTCCACTTCGATTCCCACTCTTTCGTCGAGAGGACCGCCGCGGCGAGCCGCAGGACGTACGGGACCTCGTCGGCGCCGCCGACCTGCGTGTGCATCGTGAGGATCTGCTCGAGCAGCGTCGTGCCCGAGCGGTACATGCCGAGGACGAGGATCGGCCGCGGCTCGGCGGGCTTCGCCTTCGCGAGCCGCTGGCGACGCTCGCCCGAGAACGCGTCGAAGATCGCCTCGCAACGGCGGCGGTCGGCGGCGGCGTCGTAGGCGCCGGCCTGGATGAGCTTCGCGTAGGTGAAGGCATCCCAGGCCTCGGCGGAGCGGCCGAGCTTGTCGAGGGCCGAGCCGCGCTTGAGCGAGATGCTCGAGACCGAGGCGGGCTGGAGGTCGGGCGACGCGAGGGCGCGGTCGAGGGCCGTGAGCGCCTCCTCGTGGCGTTTCGCCCGGGCGTAGAGCCGGCTCAGGACCATCCCGACGTTCGCCGAGAGCGGCCCGGTGCCCTTCCCGTGCGGCTCGAGCAGCTTGAGGGCCTCGTCGCCGCGGCCGGCGAGCTCGAGCAGGTCAGCGTGCGAGGCGCAGCTTTCCGCGCTCATCGGGTCGAGCGACTCGAGGCTGTGCTGCACGGCCGACTGGATGTCGCCGGCGTAGCGCTCGGCCATCGCGAGCATCGCGAGGGCCCGGCGGCGGTCGGGCGAGACCTTGAGCAGGCGGTGGAAGATCGAGAGGTCGACGATGCGGGCGAGGGCCCCGAGCTGCATCGACGCGATGAGTTCGAGGGCGGGCAGGTTGTCGGGGTCGATCGCGAGGACCGGCCCCACCACCGCCTGGGCCCGGCCCGAGTCGCCGTAGCTGCGGAGGAGGCTCGCGAGCCGCAGGCGGGCCTCGACGTTCTTCGGGTCCTTGACGATGAGCTCGTCGAGGGCCTGCGCCGCGAGGACGATCTCGCCCCATTGCTGGGCGGCGCTCGACGCCTCGAGGAGATGCTTCGCCTCGCCGCTCGCCTTCGCGGCCTTCACCATGATCTCGGCCGAGGCCTTCTTGTTGCCGCGCTTGAACTGGCTCTCGGCGAGGAGCCGGGCGAGGTCGTACGCCCCGGGGTTCGCCGCGAGGACCGGCTTCAGCAGCTTGTCGAGGGCCGCGAGCTCGTTCCGCTGCATGAGGATGCGGCCCTGAAGGAGGGCCTGGGCGGGCGGAATCGGCTTGGGGGCGTTCGGCGGCATGGAGGGAGCGGGATGGTAGCGATGGCGTAACCGTCGCTTCGCGCGATCCGGGCTCCCGATCGGGGCGACGCCGCCGGTATCTTTCCCTCCCATGATCCACCGCCTCGCCGCATCGATCTTCCTCGCCCTCGGGCTCGCGGCCTGCGCCGGGTCGCGGACCGACCGCGTCTCGGTCATCGACCCCCTCGCCTCCGTCCGGCCGGCCGACGCCGCCGGCACCTGGGCCCTTTCGGACAACCTGAACAACGGCTTCAACGTCGTGCTCTCGCCGGGCGGCTCGGCGTTCAGCACCTGGGGGCGGGCGAATCCCGCGAAGCCCGGGGAGACCGGCTCGTGGCGGATCGAGGGCGGGCGGATCATCATCGACTTCACCAGCGGCTGGCGCGACGAGATCATTCCCGCGGCCGACGCTTTCTCGGCGAAGAACGCCGACGATCCCGAGGCCCCGTTCATCGAGAGCGACGACTTCGTGCAGGAGAGCTGGGCTCCCGGCGCCGACCGCGCGGCAGCGCCGTCGAACGGCGGACGTGCGGTCAAGCTCAAGGGCGCGTGGATCAACTGGGTCGGCCTCTGGGCCGAGGCCGGATCGAGCCGCATGTGGGCCTTCCAGTCGGACAATCTCGTCTTCGGCGGCGAGGGCAACCCGGCCATGGGCCTCTGGCACGTGCACGCCGACCGCGTGACGGTCCAATGGGCCGACGCCCGGAGGAGCGACCTCCGCGTCAAGAGCGACCACGTCGAGGTCACGACGGTGAAGGCCGACGGCACCACGACCGTCGGTCGGCTCGACCGGCTTCGCTGACGGACGGGCGGGTCGCGGTCAGCGTCGCGCGGTCGCGTCCTGCGACCACCGGTACTCGCCGGCCGCGAGCGCCCGCTCGGCCTCGCGACGGCTGCGCCACCGCACGTACGCCCAAGTCGCAAGCGCCGGCCATTCCCAGGGGCGGACGAGCATCCGCTTGATCATCCGTCCCACGTTTGCCGAGCTGCGTCGCTGGACGATGCCCGGGAAGAGCGTGGCGAGCTGGTCGCCGCCGAGCCGCGTCCGCTTCTGCACGGCGCGGAGCGAGGCAAACGTCCGCGGCGCCCGCACGATCGCCCCGGGCCCGTCGCTGGTCTTCCGCTCGTGCGGCTCGAACTGGCACTGCACGAAACTGTCGTCGGCGATGATCGCGGGGGACGCCCCCCAGCGTGATCGACCCTCGGCGGTGGTCGCGAAGGTGCCCGAGCCGTTCGGGGCGCCGGTGCCGAAGTAGGCGTTGAAGCGCAGGGCGCGATAGAAGAGCCGGACCCCGAGCGAAGACTCGCTCGTGTCGAACCGTGGCGGCGGCGAGGCGAGCGCGATGCCACCGCCGAGCGTCGCGAGCAGCGCCCGCAAGGCCCCCGGCTCAAGCACGATGTCGCCGTCGAGGAAGACCCGCGGAAAGCGCGTCGCCGACGACTCGCCGCGGTTCAGCGCGTTCGTCTTCCCGCCCTCGGCGACCTCGACGACGGTCACCGCCGGCGCGAACGATCGGGCGACCTCGGCGGTCCGGTCGCGGCAGCCGTTCGGGACGACGATCACCTCGAGGTCGGGGATGCCCTCGGCAAGCACGGCTCGCAGCACGTCGCCGATCAGGCGTTCCTCGTTGTGGGCGGGAATGATGACGCTCGGCACGGTGTGGCTCGCGGGGAAGGACTGCGGACCGCCTGTATCGGCCTCCCGGGGCCCGATCGCCCGCGATTCCCCGCGAAAGTCGCCGCGGCGAGGGGACTCGGACGGAAAGCGGCTACCTTCCCGCGGGTCCGGAACCCGTATCCGGAACCCGGAGGTCCCCATGCCCGCGCTGCCCCTCGCGATCGCCGCCGCCCTGCTCGTGAACCCGCCCGCCGCCCCGACGGCCCCGGCCGACCCGCCGGGCACGTGGCGGCTCACCTCGCTCGAGGGCTGCGAGGGCGACCTCGACCGGTGGGAGCTGAAGGACGGGATCCTCGTCGGCCGCGCGACCGCCGAGCGGCCGCTCGAGCGGAACGCGTACGTCTGGTTGCCGGGCAAGCACGCCGACTTCGTGCTCACCTGCCGATTCCGCATCGAGGGGGGCAACTCGGGCATCCAGTACCGCACCGATCCGCAGGAGCAGGGCGAGCCGAAGGGCTTCCAGGCCGACATCGACGCGGCGAACTCGTACACCGGGCGGCTCTACGAGGGCGGCGACGGCGGTCGCGGGCTCGTGAACGATCGCGGCGAGCGGGTCGCGTTCGCGATCGACGGCTCGCGGCAGGCGACGCGGTTCCTCGACGCGGCGAAGGCCGATGCAAGCATCAAGAACGGCGAGTGGAACGACTACCGCATCGAGGCGACCGGCGGCACGGTACGGCACCTGATCAACGGGACGCTCGTGACCGAGGTCTTCGAGGCGGCGCCGCGGCGGCGGACCGGACGCATCGGCATGCAGCTGCACACCGGCGGGCCGATGACCATCGAGTACTCCGACGTCGCGCTGCGGCCGGTCGGGGCGTCGGCGCCGAAGGCCGTGAAGTGAGCGGCGGCGACGCGGAACTGGGCTTCGAGCGTCCGGTGCTCTTCGGGCGCTCGCTCGCGGAAAGCCTCCGGATGTACGGGCTCGAGGGGGAGAATCTCCGCGGCCGGAGGATCCTCGACTGCCCCGGCGGACCGGGTTCGCTCGCGGCGGAACTTGCGGCGCTCGGCGCCGAGGTCGTCGCCTGCGATCCGGCGTACTCGATGGACGACGGCACGATCGCCGCACGCTCCCGCGAGGATCTCGCGCGGACGATGGCCGCGATCCGCGAGCGGCCCGGCCACTTCGCCTACGACTTCGCGAGCTACGAGGCGGAACGGCGGGCGGCGCTCGAACGGTTCCTCGCCGACCTCGGCCCCGGACGGGCCGTCGGCCGCTACGTCACCGCCGGCCTGCCGGCGTTGCCCTTCCCCGATCGCTCGTTCGATCTCGTGCTGAGCGGGCACCTGCTCTTCACGTACGCGCCCACCGACACCGGCGGGCTCTCGTCGCACCGCGACTTCGATCCCGCCTTCCACGAGGCCTCGCTGCGCGAGCTCCTGCGGGTCGCGCGGTCGGAGGTCCGGGTCTTTCCCGTCAATCGGATCCTCGCCCCGCGCCGCGAGCACGCGTGGCTCGCCCCGATCCGCGAGTCGCTCGCGGCGACCGGCGTGCGGAGCGAGGTGCGACCGGTCGACTACGAGCCGGCACCCGACGGCCCGAGCCTGCTCCTGACGCTCTTCCCCGCGTCGGGCTGACCGCGGGCGAACCCGTATCCTTCCGGCCTTGCCTTCCCTCCCGGACCTCGTCGCGATCGTCCTCGCCGGCCTGTCGACCGCGGGTGCGATCTACTGGGCGGTCGTGCTGTACCGAGTCGCCCGCGCCCTGCCCGAGGTCCCGCGGGTGGAGCGCGGCGCGAGGGCCGCGACGACGAACGGGCTGGTGAGCGTGGTGATCCCCGCCCACAACGAGGCCCGGACGATCGAGGCGAGCGTGCGCGGCCTCCGCGGCCAGCGGGACGTCGAGTTCGAGGCGATCTACGTGCTCGACCGCTGCACCGACGACACGCGGGCCCGGCTGGTCGCCGCGGCGGAGGGCGACCCGCGGATCCGCATCGTCGACAACGACTCGTGTCCCGAGGACTGGGCGGGCAAGTGCCACGCCGCGTCGATCGGGGCCGCCGAGGCCCGCGGACGCTGGCTGCTCTTCACCGACGCCGACTGCCGCTTCGGGCCCGACCTCATCCGCTCGATGGTCGCGATCGCCGAGGAGCGCGATGCCGCCCTCTGCTCGGCGCTCGGGCGGCTCACCTACGGACGCGGCTTCGAGCGGCGGCTGCAGCCGGTCGCGTCGATGGTCCTGATGCGGATCTTCCCGCTCGACAAGGCGAACCGCCCCGAGCGGACCTGGCCGTTCGCGAACGGGCAGTTCCTGCTCTTCCGCGGCGACGACTACCGGCGGCTCGGCGGCCACGCGGCCGTCAAGGACGACCTGCTCGAGGACCTCGCCTTCGCGAAGCGCTTCCACCGCGCCGGCCTGCGGACCGCGGTGGTCAACGCGGCGGCGATGCTCGAGGTCGCGATGTACGACTCGGGCGCGGGGATGCGCTCGGGCTGGACGCGGATCCTCATCGAGAGCTGCGAGCGGCGGCCGTCGCGGCTGCGGCGGCACGCGGCCGAGGTGCTCGCGACCGGCGTGGGCATCCCGCTGGCCGGGCTGGCCGCGATCGCGATGACCATGGCGATGCCGCCGGCTCCGCCGCTCCTCTTCCTGCTGCCGCTCTCGGGGCTGCTGGCCC
>JBEIUL010000460.1:0-2297 GCA_040374395.1 Phycisphaeraceae bacterium | reverse complement strand
GCGCCCGCCTCGCCGCCAGCCGCGTGCGCGAAGATGCGCGTGCCGGCCGGCTCCTCGAGCGTGAGCGTGAAGCGGCGCGGCGTGCGGCGGAAGGCCTCCTCGCTGCCCGCCACGCGCCGCACCGTCTCCGCGTCGAGCTCGAGCGAGAGCTGCTGGTTCTTGTCCTCGAGCGTCGCGACCTGCTCCTTCTGGGCGTTGTTGCAGCCCGAGAGCGGCAGCAGCGCGCACGCGGCGACGAGGGCGAGGGCGGGAAGGCGGGAAAGACGATCGGCCATCGACGGACTCCTTTCCGAAAGGGTGAACCGCGACGGCCGCGTCGATCCTCGACGGGCACCCCGTCGCGGGACGGGTCTTGTTCCTCCGCATTTCACGGGCGAACGGCGAAAAAGGCAAGTTGTGCGCGTCAGTCGCCCGCCGCTACCGCCGGACCGGCGGGGCCTGCAGGCCGCCGGCCGCCCGCTCGCGGGACTCGAGCCGCGCGGGAAGCGTGATCGAGGGGTCCTCGAAGAGGATCCGCTCGAGCCGGGCGAAGGTCGGTCCGGCGAGGGCGACGAGCAGTGCCGCGACCGCGAGGTACGGCCCGTAGGGCAGCGACTCGCCGAGCCAGCCGGGCGGCGGGCCGTTGCGGCGGATCCGGATCGCGATCCGCTTGGCCATCTCGACCGCGAGCGCCGGGAACGGGGCGATGGCGAAGGTCCAGATCGCCGCCTTCCATCCGAGGGTCGCCCCGATCGCCGCGAGCAGGTGGACGTCGCCGAGCCCCATCGCCTCGATCCCGCGGGCAAGCGTCCCGGCCATCCGGAAGAACCAGACCAGGCCGCCGCCGACGAGGAACCCGAGCGAACTCGCCGCGAGGAGCCCGACCGCGGCCGGCGGCGTCGCCAGCGGGTCGAGCCGGCCGCCGTTGGCCGCGACCCGGACGGCGAACCATCCGAGGGCGATTCCCGCCGCGATCGGCAGCAGGAACGCCGCCTCCTTCCGCATCTCGCGGCGGGCGTGCGGATACGCGGTGATCGCGTCGCCTTCCTTCACGTGTTCGGACCAATCGGCGAAGCTCTCGGGAATCACGCCAAACCGCTTGAGGGCGAGGGCGAAGAGCGTCCCCGCGAGGCCTCCGAGGGCCGCCCCCGCGACCGGCCACGACGGCACGGGAATCGGCGGTGCGAGGTCCCGGGCCCGCCACGCGAGGCCCATGGCCGGCTGGACCGCCCACCCGACGAGGGCGAGGATCGTGACCGTCCGCGTGATCGGCTGCGGGATGAGGAACGTCCGCAGGTCGGCCAGCGTCGCGGCGATCAGGCCGCTGACGAGCCCGAGCACGGCGACGAACGCCGGCCACGCGAATGCGAAACCCTGTCCGTGCCACCACGCGGTCGTGCCGCCGAGCCATCCTCCAAGGCCGGCCCCGGTCGCCTCGCGGGGCGGGAGCGCGAAGTACAGCAGGTAGAGCGCCGCGAAGAGGCTCGCGGTGAACGCCTCGACGATCGGGTACTGCGGCGAGATCGGCTCGCGGCAGTGGCGGCAGCGACCGCGGAGGATCAGCCAACCGAGGATCGGGAGGTTGTCGCGCCAC
Organism: Phycisphaeraceae bacterium; assembly: GCA_040374395.1. Classification (GTDB taxonomy): domain Bacteria; phylum Planctomycetota; class Phycisphaerae; order Phycisphaerales; family SM1A02; genus JBEIUL01. The sequence goes on along the minus strand of JBEIUL010000460.1, from coordinate 724 downwards.
GCGAGGCGGCCGCCGCAGGTCGGGCATCGGCTCGGCGGATGGATGACCGAGAGTCCCTCGGGCAGCCGGTAGGCGACGACGTTCAGGAAGCTTCCGACGCACGCCCCGAAGGCGAAGAGAAACGCCGCCGCGACGGCCCGGGCGAGAAGGTCAAGGGTGGCGAGATCGGACGTTCCCATGGGCCGAGGAACTCACTCCTCGCGCGGCTTCTCGAGCTCGTCGAGCGAGAGCCTTCGGATCTCCTGCTCGGCCCCGTCGAGGATCGCCTTGCAGCGGCGCAGGAGGGCGTGGCCGCGGCGATACTCGCCGAGCGTCGCCTCGAGGCCGACCGAGCCGTCCTCGATCCGCTCGATGATCGACTCGAGCCGCTCGACCGCGGCCTCGAACGGAAGCGACGCGACCTCGGCGTCGAGTTCGGCGTCGTCGCCGGCGGAATCCTTCGGTCGCTTGGCCATGGGTGGGAAAGGTAGCGGAGGCGGCGGTTCGGGGCGGGAACGCGATCAGGAGTCGCCGAACAGGCCGGCCTCGCGGTCGGACGGCGGCGGCGGTCGCTTCGGCGTCCGCGGGGAACGCGCCTCGCCCTCGGCCACGACCTCGGAGACGAAGCTCCCGTCGGCGACCACGGTGCGGATCCGCTGGCCCGGCCCGACGTCGGCCGAGCTGCGAACGAGCGAGCCGTCGTCGCGCTGGGTGTACGAGAAGCCGCGGGCGAGCACCGACTCGG
>JBEIUL010000009.1:0-19893 GCA_040374395.1 Phycisphaeraceae bacterium | reverse complement strand
CGTCGGTCCACGTCGGGAACGGGAACCGCTCGAACCGTGGCGAGGGCGGGATGAACTCGTGGTCAAGGGCGAGGAACGTCTTGAGCTTCGCGTTTCCCGCGAGCTCGAGGGCCCGGTCAAGCGGTGACCGGCGATCGTCGGATCCGGGGATCGCGCCGCCGGAGCCGGCCATCGAACCGTCCCGCACCGACTGCAGGATCTGGATCGCGAGCACCGCCGAGGCCAGGGCCGCCGTGACCCCGACGACTCCCGCCGCCGCCCGTCGCACGGGACCGTGCCGCTCAGGGCGCGGCGGCAAGCGTCTTCGCCTCGTCACCCTCGTCGCGATCGGTCGGGATCCCGAGGTACGCGAGCGTCTCGTTGATGATCTCGACCGCGCACGGCCCGGCGATCGCGCCGCCGCCGTAGTTGTTGTGGCCGAGCTTGTGCTTGTCGGGATCGTCGATCACCACGATGACCGCGACCTTCGGGTTCTGGAACGGGGCTCCGGCGATGAAGCTGCTCGTGTACCGGTCGCCGAAGTAGCGGCGCGTCTTCGGGTCGGGCAGGTCGGCGGTGCCCGACTTCCCGAACACCTGGTACTCGGCGATCTTCTCGGCGCGGTGGCCGGTTCCCTCGGTCATCACGCCCCGCATCGCGTCGCGGGTCGCGAGCGTCGTGGCCTCGGGCAGCACGCGGCGGGTGGGGATCGCCGCGTCGGGGGAGATCTTCTCGATGGTCAACGGCACGATCGTGCCGTCGCGGCAGAACGCGGTGAACGCCTCGACGAGCTGGGCCGGAGTGACCGAGATGCCCTGGCCGAAGCTGACCGAGCATTGGGTGTAGACCATGCTCCAGTTCTTGCGGTCGGGGAAGATGCCCTTGCTCTCGCCGGGCACGCCGCAATCGGTCTTGCGGTCGAAGCCGAAGGCGTGCATCGCCTCCTGCATCTCGGCCTTCGTCATCCGCATGGCGACGATCGACATGCCGGCGTTCATGCTCTTGATGAGCACCTTCCGCCAGCTCGAGGGCCCGTAGTGCTTGACGTCGTCGATCGCGCGGCGGGCCTTGCCGTCGCTCACCACGATCGGGCCGTTCGCCGGGGTCGGGAGGATCTCGTCGGGCCGGACCTTCCCGAGCATGGTCGCCCACGCCCAGACGTAGGGCTTGAAGATCGAGCCGGGCTCGAACGGATCGGTCACGCAGCGGTTGCGGCCGAGGCCCGGCCGGGCGTCCCGCATCGGATCGGCGACCACCACGCTCCGGCCGTTCTTCCGGATCGCGTCGTACATGGCGAGGATCTCGCCGGTGTCGGAATCGACCACCATCGCCCGGCCGCCGCTCGCGCCGGCCGCGTCGACGGTCTCGTCGAGGTTCCGCTCGACGATCTCCTGCACGATCATGTCGATCGACAGCTGGATGCTGTCGCCCGACTTGCCCGCGCGGAAGAGGTCGGCGGGCGCGTTGAGCGTCTGGCCGCGGTTGTCGACGAGCCGCACGAGCGTGCCGGGCTCGGAGTCGAGCCGCTTGTCGTTCCGCATCTCGAGGCCGCCCAGCCCGACGTGGTCGGACCCGACCGTACCCACGAGCGTCGCGGCCGAGTCGCCGAACGGGTACACGCGGACGAGCCGCTCCTCGACGCCGACGCCGGGGATGCGCGATCCGCGCATCTGCTCGACCTGCGCCTCGGTCATCTGCGGCTCGAGCACGATGTACGCGGGAATCCGCTTCAGGTCGTCGCGGGTCGCGTTGGCCTTGAGCAGCTGGAGATCCTCGGGCACCCGGCCGAGGACCGGCTTCAGCCAGTCGGCCGGCGAACCGCCGAGCCGATCGGCGAGCTTCACGCCGAGATCGGCGAACGGATCGAGCGAAAGGTCCGCCGGGGACCCGCCGCGCTCCCTCGCGCGGCGGGTCGCCTCGGCGTAGACGAAACGCGGATCGACGTAGAGCCGGTAGCCCGGCACGTCCATCGCGATCACCTGACCGCGCCGGTCGTAGATCGTCCCGCGGGGCTGCGGGCGAGCGGCGGTGATGAATTGGGTCGGAAGGCCGTCAGGCCGTTCCATGAGGTCGGCCAGCCGCGGGTCGGGCGCCGTCTTCAGCTGCCCGACGCGGAAGATGACCGCAACGATGCTCACGCCGAGCACGGCGAGCGTGCCCGCGGCGACGCGGCGGACGCGGGCGAAATCCTGGCGAGCGGAGCCGCTCATCCGCCGAGCTCCTGGCCAGGCACGGCGGTCGGGGGCTGGGCGGCGAACTGGGGCTCGTCCTTCCACGGGAGGCCCTCGGTCGCGTCGTACTGGAGCGGATCGAAGCGGTACTGGATCGCCTGCCATTCGAGTCCGAGCCGGTCCTTCGCAACCTGCAGCTCGGAGGGGCGGATCGCCTCGGCGACGGTGGCGTGCATGCGGGTGATCGACTTCCGCTGCTGCTCGAGCCGCAACTGGAGGCGGGCGATCTCGGCGGTCGTGTCGATCGCCTGCTGACGGATGATGAGGAGTCCGCCGAAGGAACTCCCGAGGGCCAGGATCGTCAGGGCGAGCTTCGCGACCACGCAGGTTCCTCTTTCCGGGTTTCCGTCCGTCCTCGACCGCTCCGGCCTCGCGGCCGGACGCGGTCACTCACTTCAGCCCTCTCGCGCGGGCCGCACTCCTTCGCTCAGGCGTCGTTCCCGCCGGGCAGGCGGATCGTCATGCCCGGACGGAGCTTCGAAGCCTTGATGTTGTTCAGCTGCTCGATCTCGGCGAACCGGCTCGACGAGCCGAGCTCGCGCTGTGCGATCTTGTAATAGGTGTCGCCCTCGCGAACCTTGTAGGTCCGGTCGACCGCCGGGGCCGGAGCCGGTGCGGCGACCGCCGGATCGACCGGCACCGCGGCGAGGGCGAGCGACGGGTCGAGCTGGACAAGGTCGGGCACCTTGATGGTGTCACCGATCTGCAGGCCCTCGGCCCGCATGCCGTTGAACTCGGCCAGCTTCGGGCCGAGCGACTTCTTGCCGTAGTACGAGCCGGCGATCTTGCTGAAGGTCTCGCCCGACTTGATGACGTGGGTCCGCTCGACCGGCCCGGCGGGAACCGGATCGCTGACCACGGGGACCACCACGCCGCCGAGGGCGAGATCGCCGACGAGCACGACCTCCTCGGGCCCGGGCAGCGCGACCGGCGGCTGTTTGCCGACGGTGATGAAGATGTTGTCCGAGTCGGACACCGGCGGGTTGTTGTCGAGCCAAGCCGTCTCGACCGCCGGCGGCAGGGGACGGGCCGCCATGTGGTCGGAGACGAGGATGCCCACGAAGAGCAGGAGTCCGAAGCCGATGATCAGCACCAACTTGTTCTCGCGGGTCATGGGAGTTCCTCGGATAGTCCTGCGGGTAGGTCGTCGAAGTCCTGGTCGAATCGTCGGTCGGGGTCGGCGGGGCCGCCGATCGCGACCACCCGCAGCTTGGCGGATCTCGACCGCGGGTTCTCCGCGGCCTCCCGCTCGGACGGGACCGCCGGTTTTCTCGTGACCGGCGTGACCAGACCGCGGCGGGACATGTCGGCGAAAGCCCGCTTCACGAGCCGGTCCTCGAGGCTGTGGAAGGAGATGATCCCAACGCGGGCCCCAAGCCGGAGCCACGTGGAATCGCCGCTTTCCGGCCTCGCGAGGTGTTCCGCCGCCCGTTCGATCGCCTGCAGGAGGCTCCGGAGGGCCCCCAGCTCGTCGTTGACGGCGATGCGGAGGGCCATGAAGGTCCGGGTGGCCGGATGCAGGCGCGACGAACGGGCCCGCGGGCCATAGGCCTCACGAACCAGTCGCGCGAGTCGCGCCGTCGAGTTGATCGGATCGTTCCCGCGCGTTTCGACAAGTTTTCGCGCAATCCTCCGCGCGAGCGGTTCCTCGCCGTACTCGTCGATGATCCGGGCCAGTTCCGACTCGGGCAGCGAGGCGACGAGATCGGCGGCGGTGACGGCCGACCGCGGGTCGAGCCGCATGTCGAGCGGACCGTCGGTCGAGAAGGCGAACCCACGGGCGGGGTCGTCCATTTGAGTCGAACTGAACCCAAGGTCGGCGAGCAGGACGTCGACCGGCACCTGGAGGGGCGCGAGAAGCTCGTCGATCCGGGCGAAACTGCCGCGAATGGCTCTTGGACCGGGTGCGAACTCGGCTCCGACCCGCCGAGATGCGAACTCAAGGTTCCCGGGATCGACGTCCAAAAGTATGAGTCGTTCCGACCCACCCAGTCGGCGGGCCATCTCGACAGCATGCCCACCCCGTCCGGCGGTCGCGTCGACCACCGTCTCGCCCGGTTTCGGATCGAGAAGCGACAGGCACTCGGCCAGGAGAACGGGAACGTGTCCGGGATCGACGTCGGCCACCGCTGCCGATATCGACCGTCGCGGCCCGTTCAGCCCACCCGAGGCGAATCGGAGGGAGCGGCGGTCGGACTCAGCGGCTTGGCGGCCGAGGCGGGAACCGCAGGGTTCGTCTCCTTGCCGAGCTCGAACTGCTGCCGACGGGCGGCCTTGAAGGCCACCGCCCCGATGAACCCGAAGAGGACGATCGCCAGGGCGAAGACGATCTGGGTGCGGATCTTGGTGAAGAGGACCAGCCACGCCAGCGTCACGCCGGTGGCCGTGAAGGCCAGGGCGATGCCGTAGAGGGCGAAGACCGCACCCTTCACCCCGCCGACCGCCCGGCGGACCTGGTGGTGGATGTGGTTCGCGTCGGCGGTCGAGAACGAGACGCCGGCGAGCTTGCGGCGGACGATCGCGAGGGCGGTGTCCATGATCGGCAGCCCGAACACGATCACTCCCGCGAGCACCAGCTTGGTATCCCCCCGCTCGCCGAGCATGAGGATCACCACGACCGTGAGGTAGCCGAGCAGCAGGCTGCCGCAGTCGCCGAGGAAGATCACCGCCGGGTTGAAGTTCCAGGGCAGGAACCCGAGGACCGCGCCCATCACCGCGAGGCAGATCGCGATGCGGGCCCCCGCTTCCGACTCGAAGAGGTTCCCGAGGTCGGTCGAGGTGGCCATCATGATGCAGATCACGAGCAGGCCGGCCATCTGGATGAAGATCGTGCCGGACAGCAGCCCGTCGAGCCCGTCGATCAGGTTCGCGGCGTTGCAGCCGCCGAGGACGAAGATCGCGATGATCGCCGTGCCGAGCCAGTAGTACAGGTCGCCGTTCTGCAGCACGAGCGGGCCGAGCTCGAGCAGCGTGTCGCTGGCGTCTCCGAGCAGGAGCACGAGGGCCCCCTCCGCCACCCGCACGCCCACCTGCTCGGCCGCGAGGGCCGCGGCGGCGACCAGCTGGCCCGCGATCTTGAGGCGAGGGTCCCAGCCCCAGACGTCGTCGGCGAGGCCGGTGAAGGTGATCGCGATGATGCCGAGGACGATCGAGACCGGGATCGGCGCGAAGATCCCCGCCATGCCGGCGGTCATCGTGTAGCTGTAGCCGATGGCCGCGATGATCCCGAAGAACACCGCGAAGCCGCCCAGGTAGGCGATCGGCATCGCATGCTGCTTCCGCTTCTGGTCGGGCCGGTCCACGATGTCGAGGGCGATCGCGAGCCGCCGGATGAGCGGCGTGAGCAGCAGCGTCACGAGAAACGCGATCAGGAACAGGCCCGAGTACGAGTTGAGCAGCGTGAGCGGCGAGACCCGCTTGACCTCCTCGAGGAGCGGGACGTCGACGCCGATGGGCGGCGTGAGGATGGACGGAAGCTCAGCGTCCATGGGTACACCCGCGCCCGGTGCGATCGCCGACGAGACTCGCGCACGCAGCGATCATCGGATCGACCTCGCTCAGGCCGCCGTCCCGCCGCCCGCGGTCGGGGCGGTCGAGTACCTGGCCATGGCCTCGTAGTTCTTGCGGAAGTAGCCGCCCGCCGTCATCCGCGGCCGGTTGAGCACGAGCCCGAGGAAGGCGCTCGGCATGTCCGACAGCTGGTGGACCATGCGGGACACGAGGCCCCGCTGCTCCTGGAAGGCGCGGACCACCATGAGCGTGGCATCGACCTTCGCGGCGAGCACCAGGGCGTCGCCGGCCACGACCGACGGCGGCGCGTCGATCACGATCAGGTCGTAGCGTTCCTTGAGCTCGCGCAGCAACTCGTCGACCCGGGCGGTTCCGAGCCGCTCGACGATCCGCGACGCGGCGGTCCCCGCAGGCAGCACGTCGAGCCGCGACGAGACGTTGCGGATGGCCGATTCGAGGCTCGCCGATCCCGCGAGGACGTCGCCGAAGCCGACCGCCTCCGGATCGAGACCGCTGATGCGGGCGACCGCGGGGCGACGGAAGTTCGCGTCGAGAAGCAGCGTGCGCCGGTCGCCCGCGGCGAACGACGCGGCGAGATTGCTCGCCATGGTCGTGGTACCCGCCTCGGGCAGGCCGCTCGCCACCATGAGCGTGCGGAAGCCACCGTGGATCATCTGCTTCTGCACGTGGGCGGCCATCTGGCGGGCGGTCTCGGCCAGCACCGACTCGGGCCGGTCCCGCACCACGAACTCGACGTTCTTCACGCCGGTCGGGTCCTCGGTCGCGTCGGGAACCGTGCCGAGCAGGCGGGCCGGGATGCCGGCGAGGTCGCTGGTGTAGCGGACCCGCTGGTCCATGAACTCGCGGAGGAACGCGATGCCGGCGACCAGCAGCACGCCGAGCACGCCGCCGAGCGGCAGCATGACCTTCCATCGCGGGAAGGAACGTTCGCGGGGCGTGGTCGCGGGCTGGGCGATGATCACCGCCTTGGCGTCCTCGCGGATCTTGAGCGAGTTGAGGTCGTTGATGAGGTCGAGGAGCCGCGACCGCTGCTCCTGCAGGCGCGCCCGCTGGTCCTTGAGCTGCTCGAGCTGGCTCATGTTCGCGGCGAAGTCGCGGAGGCGGAGCTCCTGCTTGTTGTAGTCGTCGGTGAAGCGGGTCTGCAGCTGCGAGAGGCTCTCCACCTGGTCGGAGAACGACTTGAAGTCGGCGGTGAGGTTCCGCTCGATGATCTCCTTGAGCAGGGCCTTCCGCTCGCTTTCCGCCGCCGAAAACTGCTTCAGGGCGTCGCGGTAGGCGGGATGGTTCTCGCCGAACTTGTTCTTCACCACCTCGGCGTTCATGCTCATCTGCCGCAGGTCGCTGTTGACCCGCATGACCACCGGATCCTCCTCGGCGGCGCGGACGTCCTCGGAGGTCGGCTCGAGCTTGCCCTCGAGCTTGTCCTCGGTGACCGACTTCTTGCTCTGGGCGATCGAGAGCTGGCCCTTGACCTCGTTGAGCCGCTTGCCGGTGTCCTCGAGGGCGAGATAGGCGTCGTTGGCCATCTCGTTGAGGCTGGTGATGTTCCGGTCCTTGATGAACTGGCCGATCTCGTTGGCGAGCGAGGTGAGCTGGTTGTCGATGTTCTGCTTCTGCTCGTTGTAGACCGCGAGGTTCTGGGCGAACCGGGCGTCGTCCTGCGACTTGCGCACCTCGAGGTATGCCTTCGAGATGCCGTTCAGCACGACCGGAACGTCGGCGGCGACGTGCGACGACCAGCCGAGGGTGAAGTACTGGGTGCGGCGGCGGTGGCCCGCGTTCAGGTGATCGACGAGCTCGTCGACCGCCTCGTCGACCATGAACCGGCCGTTCTCGTCGCGAAGCCACCACGACCGGCTCCACGCCGTCTCCTCGATGTCGCGGCTCTGCATCGCCTTCTGCAGCACGGTCCGGCTGGTGATGCGGCCGGCCTCGGTCTGGCCGAGACGCTCGACCGCCTCCTCCGAGCGGGTGTCCTGGCTGACGACCTCCTTGGGGTCGGCGAGGCCGGGACGGATCTCGAAGATCACCTCGCCCGAGTAGAGCGGATAGAGGAACGAGAACGCCACGGTGAGCACCGCGCCGGCGATGAGGCCGAGGGCGGCCCCGAATCCGAGCTTCCACTGGTTCTGCCGGAGGACGCGGATCGGATCGATGCGCGCGGCCATCGAGCCTCCTCCCCCTCCTCCGCCCGCGGCGGGGCGGGGGCGGGGAGCGGTCGGGCGGTCGGACATGGCGGGCCGGGCGGCATTCGTGGTCATGGTCATTCCCTAGGCCCGTAAGCCGGGCCGGACTCGTACGTTCGGGTGATATCGGTCAATTCAGCTCGGCCATGAGCGCATTGATCTTGGCTTGCAAAGAGGAAATGGGCTGGAGCTCGAGGGCGGTCCGGAGGTAGTTCCGGGCCTCGTCCTTGCGCCCCTGGCGCTGCAAGACTTGCGCGACGTGGAAGTTCGCCGACGCCGTCGACCGGAACTTGAGCGACCGGAGCAGCACGTCGAGGGCGTTCTTGTCGTCGCCGGTGAGGTAGAGCAGCGAGCCGAGGGTGTCGTAGTAGTCGGCCACCGTCGGGGCGAGGCGCACCGCACGGACCGCATAACCGACGCCCCGCTTCGCATCGCTTCCGCACTCGCCGCAGAGGTACGCGAGGTTGTTGAGGATCGCCGGATCGGTCGCGTCCTTCTCGGCCGCCTTCTCGAAGCTGGCCAGCGCCGCGGCGCAATCCCCGCCGAGGTACTGGGCGCTTCCGAGGCCGTTGAGCACCCCGGCGCTGAGTATGGCGTCCTTGCCGTCGTCGGCCGCGACCGCCTTGCCGAAGGCCACGATGGACTCGCGGTAGCCGGACTCGCCGCGGGAGAGGTAGTGATCGCCGATCCAGCGCCAGTCGCGGACGAGCAGGTTGCCCGAGCGGAAGCCCGAGACGAGCGACTCGAGCTCGGGCGTGCGGTCGGGCGGATACAGGATGAAGAGGGCCCGGTAGACGCTGTCGAGGTCGGAACCGTCGCCGGCCTCCGCGGTCTTGCTGGCCCGCAGGAAGCCCTCGCGGATCGACTCGACGCCGCGGCGCGGGTCATCGGTCTTCATGAGGCAGACGCCGAGGCAGGTCTGGAGGAACGGGGAGGCGCGGACCTCGTCGCCGCGGTCCCGCAGGATCTTGATGAGGCCCTCCCAGTTCGGCTTGGAGATCCGCATCTGCATCTCGGTCGCCCGCGACAGGATCGAGGTGTCGGGGCTGAGGCGATCGGCCTCGACCAGGGCGGCGACCGCCGCCTCGGGCCGGCCACGGAGCAGCTCGACGTCGGCGAGGGCGATCCGCCAGTCCGCCGAGGTCGGGAAGAGCTCGATCGCCTGGTTCACCACCTCGGCCGCCTGGGACGGGTTGCCCATGCCCATGAGCGTGCGGAGCAGCTTCTGCCGCGACGGGAAGTGGCTCGGGACCGCCTTCACGTACCGCTCGAGCTCGGCGAGGGCGCCGGGGATGTCGCCGCGGCCGGCGAGCGTCTCGAAGCGGCTGTCGGCCGCGGGCCAGTAGTCGCCGCGGGTCGCGACGGCCTGGTCGGCCGAGGCGAGGGCCTTGTCGAGGTTCTCCTCGCCGCCGACGGCGAGGAACCGCTTGCGGTAGACGTTGGCCTGCTGGGTGAGGATCACGTGCTTGGCCGAGAGCGGGACGGTCGCGATGATCCCGTCGAGCATGCCGTTGGCCTTGGCGTAGGCCTGCTCGGCCTCGGGGTTCTTGCCGGCCTCGAGCAGGACGTCACCCTCGGACTCCTCGAGATTGGCCTCGAGCATCGCGATGACCGTGTCACGGCCGCCTTCCATCGCCGTCGCGGCCTGCACGAGCTGGCGGGCCCGATCGAAGCGGCGGCACTTGATGTTCGCCTCGGCCGCCCGCAGCGTCAGCGGCCGGGCGTTCTGCCGCTCGAGGGCCCGTTCGTAGCGGTCGGACGCCGCGGCCCATTCGCTCCGCTGGAAGTGGTACTCGCCGATCGCGATTTCGGCGTCGCGCTTCGAGTCGTCCTGGATGCGGACGGCCTCGGCGAACGCCTGGTCGGAGCCGGCGACGTCGCCGGACTCGCGGCGATTGACGCCGACCGCGATCCACATGCCCGCGTTGACCTTGTCGCCGGCCGCGGCGATCACGTCGCTCACCACCTTCTCGGCCTCCTTGTCGCGCCCCTGCTGCCGCATGATGGCCGCGTACGACAGCGAGAGCTCGAGGCTGGTGGGATCGGACTTGATCGCGTCACGGTAGATCTTGTCGCTGCGCTCGAACCACTCCTTCTGGACGCGGTTGAGCTCGCGGTCCCGGACCTCATCGCCCACCGCCCGCCACTCGGCCTCGGTGTACTTCGCCTTGCCCTCGAAGATCACGTCGAGACGGTCGGGCGCGGTGCGGGCATACATCTGGGCGAGGGCCAGCGCGTTGCGGCGCTCGTCGGGAAGGATGCGGAGGCGGGCCTCGCGGATGGTGCGGGCCAGCCGGCGGTCACCGATCTCGGATTCGAGCCCGAGCCAGAGGTCATTGATGTCCTCGTCGTTGGGGGCGATCCGACGGGCCTCGCGCAGCAGCTCGAGGGCCTTGCCGCGATCACCTGCCTTCGCCAGCGTGGGAACGTACAGGCGAATGGTCGCGATGTCGGTCGGACGCCGGTCGTAGGCCGCCTGGAATGCGCGGATGGCCTCGGCGAGCTCGCCGACCTGGTCGTGGGAATAGCCGAGCAGCCGCCAGATCTCGGCCGAGTCGACGTTCCCCTCGATCGAACGGCGCAGCGTGGCGATCGCCGACCGCGGGTCGCCCCGCTCGAGCTGCAGGCGGGCCCGCAGCGTGGGCGGCAGCGCCGGCTCGCGGCTCCCCCGCTCGGCCTCGTTCACGATCGTCTCGGCCGTCGCGAAATCCTTGTCGGTGAGGGCCTGCGAGAACTCGAACTCGACGATCGCCGGGTGTCCGGGCGCCGCCGCCATCGCCTTGGCCTTCCACTCCGCGGCCGCGACCTTCGAAGCCTCGGCGCCGGCCACGAGCCGCTTCGACTCGGCGCTGGCGGGATCCCGGCTCGCCGCCTCGGCCGCCATGGCCTTCGACGACTCGGTGAGGCGGATGTACGCGAACACCGTGGTCTCGGGCTCGGTCTTGTGGACCTCCTGCACCATGGCGAGGATCCGGGTCACCGGATCATCCGACTGCGCGAAAGCCTTCAGCCGGACGAGGAATGGATCGTTCGGAACGAGGACCAGTCCGGCCTCGGCGTATTCGATGACCTTCGGCGCGTTCTCGGCGCTCGCCTCGAGCTGGGCGAGGGTGCGGAAGACTCGCACGTCGCTCGGGTACTTCTCGATGAGCGGGATCAGGGCGGCCCGCGCCCCCTCGACGTCCTTGCGCTGGAAGCGCTCCTCGGCGGTCTTCATCGCGACGATGACCGGGTCCTTGTCGTCAAGGGCCACCGCACCCTTCATGCCGGCCTGGGCGAGCTCGAGCATCCGCCGGGCCTTCGGACGGTCGGGATAGCGAAGCAGCAGGGTCTGGGCCGTGGCCGCCGCCTGCGGGAACCGACCGACCTCGAGCTCGATCTGTCCCTTCATCTCGAGCAGCACGGGATTGCCGCCCGAGATCTCGAGACCGCGGTCGACGTACTGCAGCGCGAGCCCGAGCTGGCGGGTCTCGAGGGCCGCGACGGTGGCCGAGGTATACAGGTCGAGATCCTGCAGCGTGGCCCGCTTGATGATCTCGTTGAACTTGACGAGGGCCTGTCCGGCGTCCTTGCGGGCGAGATTGAGCTTGCCTTCGGCCTTGAGCAGCGACGAGTCGTCGGCGGCGCCGCGGATCTCCTCGGCGATGCGGTCCCGGGCCTTCTCGAGGCGGGTGATGCCTTCCTTCACCTCGGCCGGGTCGGTGAGCTGCGAGATGCGGGCGAACTCGGCGTCGAAGAGCTGCTGCGACGCGAGGACGCGGACGTCCTGCTGCGCGGCGCTCTCGAGCGCGACGCCCATCCGCGGCGTGTCGAGCACCTTGCGGGCCTCGGCCTCCGAGCTCGCGGGGTCGAGCGACTGCAGGCAGAACGCGTACGCCCGGCGGTGGATGATCGACTCCGGATGCCGCTCGAGGTAGGTCTCGAGCATGTCGGCGGCCTTCCGCATGCTGTCGGCGCTGCCGGAGCCGGCGACCGCCTTGACCGCGTCGAGCACCGCGCGGCGGTTGTCCGACGCGAGCACCATCCGGGCGAGTTCCTCGGTGGACTGCTGGATCGTCGCGGCGTTCGCCACGGGGTCGGTCGCGAGCCGCGTGATCTCGATCGAAAGCACCTCGTTCGCGAACTCGCCGGACTTCGCCTCGGCGAGCGTCCGGTCGAAGTCGGCGAGGGCCTGCTGCGAGAGGTTCGACTGGCCCGAGCCGTCGAGCCGGCGGGCGCGGTCGAACTGGAAGCGGAGGATCGCCGCGTAGGCGAGATCGCGGAACTCGCCGCGGACCGCCGCCTTGATGGCGGCGAGGCTCTCCTCGGACTTGCGGATCTCCTCGGGGGCGAGGCCGCGCACGCGCCGGGCGTTCGCGTACTCGCGCATCGCGGTGAAGTCGGTCACCAGCGGATCGTCGGTGGGCAGCACCGCCATCGCGTCATCGCAGATCGACGCGAGCAGCTGCCAGTTCGCCGGGGCGTCGGTGACCGCCGCCTGGAGACGGAACTCCTCGAAGACCGGGTTCCAGAACTGCGGATCGTTTCGGCCGGCCTGGGCCCGCTTGGTCAGCGAGGCCATGTACTGCTGGTAGCGCTCGCGGGCCTCCTCGGCGGTGGCGGGCACGATCTTCTGCACCGCACCGAGGAACTTCGTGTAGTAATCGGTGTTGTTGGGCTTCTTGCCGATGGCGCGGCCGTAGTACGAGACCGCCGCCTTCGCATCGCCCTCGGCCAGCGCCGCGTCGCCGCGGCGGATGTGCCGGGTCGCGTCGGCCCGGTACTGCAGCACGAGGATGCCGCCGACGGTCACGACCGCGACGGTCACGCCCGCGACGACGACGAAGAGAAGCTTCCGGTTGACTTTGGTCGCCATGGTTTCGCTCCAGACATGCCCTCAGGCCGGGCCGGCCGTTTCCGCCTCGATCGACGGCCAATCGGGCAGTGCCTTCATGAGTTGGGGAAGGAGCTCCGTCATGAGCTCGGAGACGTCCTTCCGGTATTGGGGAATCAGGCTGCCCTCGTCGGAGGCCACGACCCCCGAGAGGTTGAACTGGACCTTGCAGTAGTAGGCCTTGCGCTCGGTGCGCTCGTAGGCGAGTGCGCGTACGCCGTAGGCCGAGCGGGTGAGCCGGCCGTTCGCGACGAAGAGATAGCCGCCGATGGTCCGCTGCCGCGGCGACTTCGGGTTCTGGAACTCGGTGACGGTGAGCTCGAGGTCGCCGACCGGCAGCGAGACGTCGCTCACCGCCCCGGTGACCGGATCGGCCACGGTCGCCCGCCGGTACGGCTCTTCGGTGGCCCGGTTCCGGTCGTCCGACTCCTTCCAGCGGCCGACGTCGACCTCGAGCGGCATCGCCGACGGCGCGATCGTCAGGAGATTCCCCGCGACCGCCCAGCACCGCTCGGGGATGTGCGGAACGTCGTCGATGGTGCCGGTGTAGTAGGCGAGGTGCACCGCGATCGTGCCCTTCCGCGGATCGCCGTCGATCGCGTAGGTGCGATCGAGGTAGTTGCGGGTGCCGAGCTCCTCGATGATCGCGTCGGAGAATCGCCGGTCCTCGCCGACCCGCCGCCAGCGGCCGAGGGTGGTGGGGATCGAGTCGAGCGGGGCCCGGAGCTCGACCGGGTCCTTCACGAGGTAGTAATCGAGATGCCGCACCGCGGCGCGGAATCCGACCGCGCCGGCCAGCAGTACCGCCAGGGCGACGACATAGGCGACGAGCACGCCGCGCTCAAACCTCACGGGAACCTCCCGGCGCCGAAGCGGGCACCTCGACGATCAGGTTCCGGAGGACCCAGAGGATCCCGAGGTAGACGAAGAGCGCGGGAACGAGCCAAACCAGCCCGATGAAGTTGTGGAACTCACCCGCCGCGAAGTTCATGTCGAAGGTCGCGAGGATCCCGAGCGTGGCGATCCGCAGCACGTTGACGCCGACGCCGACCGGGATGCTCATCGCGACGAGGATCGTGCGCTGCCAGAGCCTCGGCAGGCCCTCGTAGGCGATGAGCACGCCGAGGGCCACGAACGCGAAGAGCATCCGCATGCCCGAGCATGCCTCGGCCACGTTGAGCGGATGGGCCACGCCGTCCTTCCAGACGGTGAGCACGTTGCCGTCGCGGTCGGTGTCGATCGCGATCACGTTGAGGAGCCCCCAGGCCCCGATCGCCGAGAGGTCCTGCAACCGCTCGGTGATGGGCTTCATGATCCCGTCGCTGACGTACTGCCCGAACACGCAGAGATACGCGAGCGGAAACCAGAGGATCCGCATCGGTCGCCAGCCGAAGAGCATCAGCGCGATCCCGAAGACGGTCATCGCGACGCCAGCCCCGCGGGCGTTGTGGTGGATGATCAGCGACTTCGGCCCGAGGTAGGCTAGGAAGTAGAGGGCCAGCCCCGCGACGAGCAGCGGCAGGCCGGTCCAAGCCGGCCGGAAGGGCTGGCAGCGGGCGAGGTCGGCCCGCTTCTGCCAGATGAGGTAGCCGACGATGAACGGCACGAGCAGCGTGTGCCCCCAGTCGGCGGGCAGGCGGACCGCGGTCCGGAACTGCGCCGAGAGGAAGAACCAGAACACCGCCGCGAAGATCACGAGCAGCAGGCCGCCCAGCGCCATCGCCGCGCGGTTCGGCACAGACAGCGCGCCGCCGGCGGTTCCGGGGGATCGGGAATCGGCGATGACTTTCGCCATGGCCACCCTTATCGTCCAGCGATGGGTGGCGGGTGAGCGGCGTCCACGGCTTCCTCGTCTTGTGCTTCCGATGCGAACGCGCGGAGACCGCGCGAAGGACGGCCGGTACGACCCTCGGTGGCCGAGGTTCGATGATCAGGTGACGACCGGCGAAGATCGGATTATCGGGACGGTTCCTCGAACGGACGGCCGGGTTCAGCGGCTCACGCTGAGGTTCTCCGGCGGGGCGCCGAAGACGTCGTTGCCGAAGTTGCGGTCGAGCAGGAACCCGAAGCCGTAGCTCATCCGGAAGCCGTTGCGGATGACCGCCAGCGGCGTCGCGAAGAAGTTGGTCCCGATGATCACGTGGTCGTCGGGACGCATGAAGATGTCGGGCTCGCCGCGGTTGCGGATCGCCTTGAGGTTCACGCGGACCGTCGCCTCCCGGCTGGGTCCGACGCGGCGGATGAGGTCGCAGCGATCGGGGATCGCAAGGGCGCCGAAGCCGCCGGCCGCGGCCACGAGGCGGCTGAGGGTCAGCTCGCCGACCGTCGGCAGCTGGAACACGCCGGGACGGTTGATCTCGCCGTCGACGTACACCACGCCCTCGAGCGGCGGATCGACGTAGATGTTGTCATCGGGCCGGATGACGATGTCGTAGTTCTTGTCGCCGCGGGCCAGGGCCTGGTAGTCGATCTCGATGACGCGGGTCGCGAACGTCGCCTTCGGGCGGTCGGTCTCGACCGCCGGAGTCTCGGGAGTGCCCGGCGCCGGCGCCGATTCAGAACGCACCCAGGTCTGGCTCTCGATGTCGAATCGCCACCCGCCGCCGGCCGCGGTCGGCTTGGCGGGCTGCTGGGGTGGCGTGGCCGTCGGATTGGTGGCGTCGATGTCGATCGGCGGCGGTTCACCGGTCGCGTCCTGGGCCGCGGAGCCGAGGGCTCCCATCGCCGGCGGGTTGGGCGTGCCCATCTCGGCCTCGCCGACGCCGTCGTTCATGATCGGCTGGTCCATCGCGGGCTGGTCGTCCGACTGCTCGAGCTGGCGGATGAGCTCGTCGATGTCGACCGGCTTGTCGGCCGGGTCGAGCGGCGGCTCGGGCTTGCGGTTGCCGCGATCCTGGAACGAGTCCTGGTAGCGGTCCTCGAGGGGCTGCGAACGAATCACGTAGACCCGCTGGGTGGTGTTCATGGTGCCGCCGGCGAGGGCGATCGCCTCGAGCAGACGGAAGTCGGGCTTGGTCAGCGAGTAGACGCCGGTGTTCCCGATCGAGCCATAGATGGTGAAGTTGAAGCCCTGCCCTCGCTCGAGCACGACCGCCACGATCGGATCGTTGATCAGGTCCTTCAGCCGGTTCTCGATCTCGTGCTGGAGCTCCGAGGGGGTCAGGCCGGCCGCCGGAATCTCGCCGAGCGTCGGGAGACGGACGTTGCCGCTCGGGTCGATGGTCCGGACCGAGACGTCGGTCTGGCCCGCGGTCACGAGCTCGTACACCTCGAGACGGACCTGGTCGCCGGCCTCGAGCCGGTACTCGAGCTCACCGGGCTCGAGGTCCTCCGAGGTCGGTTCGGTCAGCGGTCCCCATCCCGAGGACTCCCGCTCGATCACGTCGATCCGGCGCAGGATCGGCATCGACGTCGGGGTGGTCTCGAAATAGCCGGTGCGGCTCGGGTCAAACCACGAGTCGACCTCGCACCCTGGAAGGGCGAGGAACGAGGTCGTGATCAGGAGGCCGGAGATCCCGGCCGGAACGGCACGCTTCTGCGCTCGCATGCGTGAATACCTCACTCGAAACCATTTCCCGGCGCGGACTATCGGTCCCGCCGCGCTTCCGGTATCGGTCCGGCCCGCCGGGAACGTTGAGGAAAGGCGTTCGCAAACCTCGCGCGAGGGACGGTTTCCGACCGAACCCACCGGTCTCGCGACCGGAACCGAGGCGAGGATCAGCCGAGCACGCACGCCCGGAGGACCGCCATCCGGACCGCGACCCCGTGGGTCACCTGGCGGAGGATGAGGCTCCGGCGCGGGTCATCGGCGACGTCATCGTCGATCTCGATCCCGCGGTTGACGGGCCCGGGATGAAGGATGGCGCAATTCTCGCGCATCCGGTCGCGCCGGGCCGCGGTCAGGCCGTAGCTCGAGCGATAGTCGCTCGAGATCCCGCTTCCGGCGGCCCTTTCGAGCTGGATCCGCAGGGTCATGACCGCGTCGACCGTGGGAAGCACCGCGTCGAGATCGTGCCCGACCGAGATGCGGCCGGGGCCCTTCGCAAGCCGCTCGAGCGAGGGGTCGACGAGGGTCGGCGGACCAACCAGCACCGCTTCGGCCCCGAGGGCCACGAGGCCGTGGGTCACCGACCGCGCGACCCGGCTGTTCGCGATGTCGCCGACGATCGCGATCCGGCGCCCCGCGATCGCACCGAGGTGCTTACGCAGGCTGAGGAGGTCGAGCAGTCCCTGGGTCGGGTGCTCGTGCCGGCCGTCGCCGGCGTTCACGATCGGGCAGTCGAGGTGGCGGGCGAGCATCGCCGCGGCCCCGGAAACGCCGCTGCGGACGACGATCGCGTCGACGCCCATCGCCTCGATGTTGCGGGCGGTGTCGAGCAGCGTCTCGCCCTTGCTCGCGCTCGAGCCGGCGGAGGACAGGTTCGTGATCTCGGCCCCGAGCCGCTTGCCGGCGATCTCGAACGAGACGCGGGTGCGGGTCGAGTCCTCGAAGAAGAGGTTCGCGACGACCCGCCCGGCGAGCGGCAGCGGATGGGGAAGGAACCGATCCCCCGCGGCGAACGGGACCATGGCCTCGGCCGCGTCGAGCCACGTGGTTATCTCGGGGCCGTCGAGGCCCTCGAGGGCGAGGAAATCACGGGAAACCGCCGTCGGCATGCCGCCGAGGATAGCCGCGAGGCCGGCCGGACGATCCGGTCAGTCGCCGGCGGTCGCGGTCCGCTCGGGCGCCGCGATCTCGATCGGGACGCTCCGCTCGGCGATCCGGCCGGTGGCCTCGTCGCGGACGGTCGACTTGAGGACGTACCGCCCGGGGGCGAGCGTCGCCGGCAGGTCGATGCGTTCCGAAAGGAAGAAGTCCTCGCGCGGCCGATCGCTCTCGTCCCGCAGGGGCAGCCACTCGCGGCTCCAGGCGATCGAACCGTCGTCCTTCGAGAGCAGGATGGCTCGGCTGGCGACGTCGGTCCGCCAGCGGCCGGCCACGGCGCCGCTCGTGAACCCGACGAGCTCGGTGTACAGAAGGACCGGCGTGACCTTCCCGGCCGTGAAGTTCCGCGACGGCAGCGGCACGTACTTCCCGTGCGAGTCGACCCGAGAGCAGAGCTCGACGCGGGGGATGACGAGCGGCGGGCCCTCGCTCGCGAGGGTCAGCACGGGGTCGAGGGCCAAGAGCGCCTCGCCGGCCGGCTTGCCGTCCTCGAGGTCGCGGCCGATGCGACGGCAGGCGTCGTGGAAGGACTCGACCAGGCGGCGATCCGGCTCGGAAAGGCCTTCGAGCGTCGACGCGTCGAGCGGGAGACCGGGCTCGCAAATCGCGAGCGCGGCCCGGACCAGGGCCGACGCCATGGGACGCTCGCCGCCGTCCGGTTCGCGGGCGAGGGCGGCGTCGAGCTCGAGCAGGAGGCTCGAGGCGCGTCCGGCGGGTGGCGTCGGCGTGCGCTCGCGCGGGGCGGGCCGGGAAGCGCCCGCGGGCCGCGGCGCGGGATCCTCCCACTCGACCGGCGGCGTCGAGCCGACGGCGGCGAGCGGTCCGAACGCGATGCAGGCGGAGAACGCCGAGAGCGCCGCAAGGCGGCGACGGCGCGCACGGGATCCGGAGCTTGGCATGGGCGAGTCCTCCCGCCGGCGGAGGTCACCGGCTCCGGAACGTATCGGCCATGCGGACCGAAAAACCTTCAAGAGTCCGCTCGAGCGAGCGGGTCACGCCGCGGCGGACTCCGAGGTCGATCGAGATCGCGGCATCGAGCAGGCGGGCGGCGATCTCGGGCTTGATCGAACGGGCGACCCTCAGGATCGGGCCCTGCGTCGAACCCCAGAGCTTCAGGGCCTTCGACACCACCGGCTCCGACTCGCCGGCGGCGAGGAGCCGCGACGCGTCGTGCACCTTCCGGGCGACCTCGACCGTCGACCAGACGAGCGTCTGCGGCTCGACCTGCGACACGTCGATGAGTTCGCGCAGCTGGGCGAGCGCGACCTCGGGGCGGCCCGAGAGGAGGGCATCCTGGATGATCCACGACTGCTCCTCGCGGCTGGTGCCGCAGAGTTCGACCACGTCGTCGCGGGTGATCCGCGGCTCGGGGCGATCGCACACCGACGCCGCCAGCTTACCGAGCTCGCCGTCGAGGCGGGCCAGGTCCGAGCCGATGCGGTCGACGAGCAGCGTCGCGGCGTCCTCGTCGATCGGCACCCCGTGCTGCTTCGGCGAGCGCCGCAGGCAGAAGTCGATCGCCCGGTCCTCGCTCGGGGGCTCGCACTTCACGATGCCGCCGCCGGCCTTCTCGATGGCCTTGTCGAGGTTTCCCGGCCGCCAGGTCGAGGCCCGCAGGAGCAGCGTCGACTCGTCCATCGGGGCCGCCGCGTACCGCTCGAGGTGGCGCCGCCGCTCCTCGCCCGAGACCAGCTGGTCGGCGTTGTCGACGATGACCAGCTTGTGGGTCTGGAGCAGCCCGAACGAGCGGACCTCGTCGAGCACGGTCGCGAGCGAGGTGGCCCCCCCGTCGAACGAGACCTCCTCGATCTCGCCGAACCGCTCGCGGAGGGCCGCCCGGAACCGTCGGGTGAGCTCGGTCTGGAGGTACGCGTCCTTGCCGTGCAGGACGGCGATCCGCATCGCGGGATCGAGGGCGGTCGGGGACGCGGCCTTGGCCATGGGCACAGGGTAGCCGCCCGGATGGGGGCGACAGCGTCTACATTTCCGGCAGGAAACGATGCTGATCCTGCACGTGCTCTCCGGCCCCGACGCGGGGCGACGCTTCCCGCTGCCCGAGGGCGAGCCGCAGCTCATCGGCCGCTCGAGCGAGTCGCTGCCCATCACCGACCCGTCGGTGAGCCGTCGGCATGCGGAACTCACGCCCGACGGGGCCTCGTGGCGGATCCGCGACCTCGACAGCCACAACGGGACGTTCGTGAACGGGCGGATCGCCGTCGACGCGATCGAGCTCGGGCCCGGCGACACCATCGAGTGCGGCGACACGCGGATGGTGGTGGCCCGCGAGGCCGACCTTCCGGCGGCGGGCGTCGCGCGGACCGAGCCGCGGCGGACCGCGGTCGAGGGCCGCCTCGGCCCGGGGGCGCCGGCCGCCGCCGACGCGACGGT
>JBEIUL010000305.1:0-3771 GCA_040374395.1 Phycisphaeraceae bacterium | reverse complement strand
CGGTCCCCCCCGAGGCCCGGGCCGAGCTCGGGATCTCCGACTCGCTCGTGCGGCTCTCGATCGGCATCGAGGACCCGAAGGACCTCATGGCCGACCTCGACGCGGCGCTCGCGAAGGCCTGAGGCCGCCCGGGCGGGGCTGCCTCCGGGATGGGGTGCGGCCCGGGGTCGCGGTTATCCTTCCGGCCTCCCATGTCGGATGAACCGAAGACGCTTCCGCCCGACGCCGCGCAGACCATCATCTCGCACGGCCTCGCCGAGCAGATCGCCGCCGCGCATCTCGAGAAGCCGGGCGACATGGTCGGTCCGTACACGCTCATGTCGCTGCTCGGCGAGGGCGGCTTCGGCAGCGTCTGGCTCGCCGAGCGGAAGGTTCCCTTCACCCAGAAGGTCGCCCTCAAGCTCGTCAAGGCGGGCATGGACTCGAAGTCGGTGCCCACCCGCTTCGAGCAGGAGCGGCAGACGCTCGCCGCGATGAGCCACCACAACGTCGCGACGCTGATCGACGGCGGGCTCACCCCGTCGGGCCGTCCCTACTTCGCGATGGAGTTCGTGAAGGGCAAGCCCATCAACGAGTTCTGCGACTCGAAGGGGCTCTCGACGAAGGATCGCCTCAAGCTCTTCATGCAGGTCTGCGACGCGGTGCAGCACGCCCACACCAAGGGCGTCATCCACCGCGACCTCAAGCCGGGCAACGTCCTCGTGGCGATGGAGGACGGCGACCACCCGAACGCGAAGGTCATCGACTTCGGCGTGGCGAAGGCCCTCACGCAGCAGGCCTCCGACGCCGAGATGATGACCGAGACGGGCTCGATGGTCGGCACGCCCGAGTACATGAGCCCCGAGCAGGCCGAGTCGAACACCGGCCTGATCGACACCCGCACCGACGTCTACTCGCTCGGCGTGATCCTGTACGAGCTGCTCACCGGCCTGCTTCCCTTCGACTCGAAGGAGCTGCGGGCGAAGGGCTACCGCGAGATCCAGCGGGTCATCACCGAGGTCGACCCGCCGTCGCCGAGCGTGCGGCTGACGACGATCGTGACCCGCGACCGAGAGCGTGCGGCGAGGATCGAGGAGGCCCGCGGCGTCGCGGTGGCCGCCCTCGCGAAGGACCTGAAGAGCGAGCTCGAGTGGATCCCGCTCAAGGCGATGCGCAAGGAGCCCGGCGAGCGATACCAGTCGGCCGCGGCCCTCGCCGAGGACGTCGGGAACTACCTCGACGGCAAGCCGCTCGTCGCCGCCCCCGAGTCGACCGCGTACCGCTTCCGCAAGTACGTCCGGCGCAACAAGGCGATCGCGATCGGCTCGGCCGCGGTGCTGGCGGCGCTCGTCGTCGGCCTCGGGCTCGCGACGTGGCAGTGGTGGGAGGCGAGCACGGCGCGCGACCTGGCGAAGGAGAACGAGAGGCGGGCGATCGCCGAGAAGGAAGCGGCCGATGCGGCCCGCAAGAAGGTCGAGGAGAACGCGTACCTGGCGAACGCCCAGCTCGCGGGCATCGCGGCCGAGGGCGACGAGGTCAAGCGCATCCGCGGCTACCTCGCGGCGTGCCCGCCGTCGCTCCGCGGCTGGGAATGGGGCTGGCTCAGCGCCGGCCTCGACCGCAGCCTCGCGGTGCTCGGCGGCCACGAGGCCGAGGTGTTCGTCTCGGCATTCAGCCCCGACGGGCGTCGGATCCTCACCGTCGCGGACGACCGGAAGATCCGGGTCTTCGACGCCTCGAGCGGCGAACGGATCGCCGAGCTGCCGGGTCACGAGAAGCAGGTGCTGCACGCCACGTTCTCGCCCGACGCGAAGCGAATCGCCTCGACCTCCGAGGATGGCACCGCGCGACTGTGGGACGTCGCCTCGGGCCGCGCCCTCGCGACGCTCGCCGGCCACGGCGGACCGGTGTACCTCGCCGCGTTCAGCCCGGACGGGACGCGGCTCGCGACGGCCTCGGCCGACGGTACGGCCCGCATCTGGGATGCCGCGACCGGTGCCTTGCTCAAGACGCTCGCCGGCCACGGCAGCCTCGTCGCCACCGTCCAGTTCAGCCCGGACGGGCGACGGCTCGTGACGGCCTCCGGCGACCGGACCGCACGCACCTGGGATGCGCAAACCGGCGAGACCATCGCGGTCCTCGAGGGTCACGGGAAGGAAGTGCTCGTCGCCCGCTTCTCGCCCGACGGCGGTCGGGTCGCGACCGGATCGATCGACAGCACCGGCCGGATCTTCGATGCCGAGTCGGGCGCGACGATCTCCCGGCTCGAAGGCCACGGCGAGAGCATCCCCAGCGTCCGATTCAGCCCCGACGGGACCCGCGTGCTGACCGCCTCGGCCGACCGGACGGCGCGGATCTGGGACGCCGCGACCGGCGCGACGCTCGCCGAGATCCGCGACCACGGGGCCCCGCTCTTCTCGGCCGAGTTCTCGGCCGACGGGAAGCGGGTCCTGACCGCCTCGCTGCTCGACCCGACCGCGCGGGTCTGGGACGCCGCGACCGGCCTTCCGCTCGCGGAACTCAAGGGCCACGAGGAAGGCCTTTTCTCCGCATCGTTCAGCCCGGACGGCCGCACGGCCCTGACCTCGTCGATCGACCGCACCGCCCGGATCTGGCAGGTCGCGACGCCGGCCGAGATCCGCGAGCTCGGCGGTCATCGGGGCATCGTCTACTCGGCGACCGTGAGTCCCGACGGCCGGCTGATCGCCACCGCGAGCGAGGACGCCGTCGCCCGCGTCTGGGACGCCGAGAGCGGATCGCTCGTGACGGAACTCACCGGCCACGGCGCCGAGGTGTCGTCGCCTCGGTTCAGCCCCGATGGAAGCCGCGTGGTCACGGCCTCGCGAGATCGCACCGCACGCGTCTGGGACGCCCGGAGCGGCCGGAACCTCCTGACCCTCGAGGGCCACCGTGAGCGAGTGACCTCGGCGGCCTTCAGTTCCGACGGGCATGGCATCGTGACCGCCTCGCACGACGGCACCGCCCGCGTCTGGAACGCCGACACCGGCGAGCTCCGCCACGAGCTCGAGGGGCACGAGGGGCGGCTGTCGCTCGCGATGTACTCGCCCGACGGCTCCATGATCGCCACCGTCTCCGACGACAAGACCGCACGCCTGTGGAACGCCGCGTCGGGCAGCCCGATCCGGACGCTCGAGGGCCACACGGAACCGGTGCAGTCGGCGTCGTTCTCGCCGGACGGTCGGCTGCTGCTCACGCTCTCGCGTGACCGGACCGCGCGGGTCTGGAACGTCGACACGGGTCAGCCGATCGCGACGCTCGACGGCCACGAGGTCCGCAACGCCCGCCTCTCGCCCGACGGCCTGAAGGTCGCGACCGGTTCGCGCGACGGAACGATCCGGATCTGCGACGCCCGCACCGGATCGCTTCTGCTCGTGCTGTCGACCTCGGGCGTTCCGGTGCTCGCGATCAACTTCAACCAGGACGGGACGCGACTCGTCTCGACGGGCACCGACAACGCCGCGCGGATCTGGGACGTGCGGAGCGGCGAGACGGTCGCCCGCTTTGCCGCCGGCGCCGACGGCATGGTCACCGCGTCGTTCAGCCCCGAGGGCACCCGGCTGGTGACCGGATCGGCCGACGGCACCGCCCGGATCTTCGACGGCGTACCGCCCCGCGTCCGCTTCGCCGAAAGGCAGGCGATCTCCGTCGGGAAGCCGGTCGAGCTCGGAACCGCGTTCCTGCGGGAGTCGCGCGGCGAGTCGCCGCCGACGTGGCTCAGCGATCCCGCGCTCGCTCCGATTCTTGAAGCAGCGGCCCTTCAGTCGGCGCAGT
>JBEIUL010000313.1:0-3685 GCA_040374395.1 Phycisphaeraceae bacterium | reverse complement strand
GCATCGAGGCGTACCTCGGGAAGGACGAGCACGGATGACCGACGCGGCGCCGCTGCTCGAGCTCCGCGACGTCCGGGCCGGATACGGGCCGGTGGACGTGCTGCACGGGATCTCGCTCGAGGTCCGTCGGGGCGAGATCGTCTCGCTCATCGGCGCCAACGGCGCCGGCAAGAGCTCGACCCTCATGTGCATCTCGCGGATCAACCCGCTCCGCGGCGGCTCGATCCGCCTCGACGGCGCCGACATCACCGGCGAGCGAGCCGATCGCCTCGTGCCCCGCGGGCTCGCCCAGGTGCCCGAGGGCCGACGGATCTTCCCGCGGCTGACCGTGCTCGAGAACCTCGAGATGGGGGCCTACACCCGCTCCGACCGCGACGGCATCGCGACGGACCTCGAGGACGCCTTCCGGCTCTTCCCGGTCCTGCGGGAGCGGACCGGGCAGCTCGGCGGGACGCTCTCGGGCGGCGAGCAGCAGATGCTCGCGATCGGCCGGGCCCTGATGGGCAGGCCGCGCCTGCTGATGATGGACGAGCCGTCGATGGGCATCGCCCCGATCCTCGTTTCGCGGATCTTCGAGGCGATCCGGGAACTCCGCGACCGCGGGATGACCATCCTGCTCGTCGAGCAGAACGCCCGGGCGGCCCTGAGGCTCTCGGACCGGGGCTACGTCCTCGAGACCGGCCGGATCATCCTTGCCGACACCGGGACGGCCCTCCTCGCGAGCCCGAAGGTGCGGGAGGCCTATCTCGGCGAGTGAATCGGGCTTCCGGCGGTTCACCCCGCCCCGGCCGTTCGCTACGATGGCCACCGATGCGGGACTTCCAGCTGCGGACCGACCTCGAGCGGCATCGCGTCGGGGACTTCCTGCTCCCGCTCGGCGTCGAGCCGACCGGCCTTCCCGAGCCGGTGCAGGGCTACACCCTCGAGTTCGAGCCGGGTGAGGACGACGGTCCCGACACGTACGCCTTCCACGTGGTGGTGAGCCACGAGCGGCTCAAGCCGATCATCGACGCCGCGTTCGCCCTGCTGCCCGCCGAGGTCACGCCGATCGTCGAGGTCGGCTCGCGCGACGCGTACCGGAGCATGGACGTCCTTCTCGGGGCCGAGCCGGTCCCGATCGACGACTTCCTGCGGGTCTGGTACGCCTTCGAGGAGATCCTGATCGAGGACGTCTGCATCGGGGCCGGGGCGAACGCCGAGGAGCCGCTCATCGAGGTCTTCGTCGACCCGTGGAAGGGCATCGTGATCCACGTGCCGGTCGAGATGCGGGAGCGGATCGAGCGATTGCTCGCGGGCTTCGGCCTCGCCGAGGTGGCCGAGACCTGGCCGCTCGACCTCGACCGTGAGGAACGGCCGCTCAGCCGCACCCGCGAGGTGCTCACCCTCGAGGACGAGCATTCCCCCGACCTCGACGAGCTGCTGCTGCAGCTCCGCGAGGCGTGGCAGCTCGAGCTCGACGTCGATCCCGAGGAGAACGTCGACGACGCCGGGCGGCGGCTCGGTCTGACGCTCTGGCACGTCATCGCCATGGCCGATCCCGCGGGCGGCGATCCGGAGGACGGCGCCTATGTCTCGATGTGGATCACCGCCGGCGGCCTCGCCGAGGTCGAGGAGCTCGTCGCCGGCTGGTTCGACGCGAGCGACGAGTGGTCGTTCCGCGAGTTCTACTCGACCGACCGAGTCGCGTTCGACGAGCGGCCGGAGTCGCTCTCGTCGCTGCCGACCCGGCGCGATGACGCCGAGATCCACGCGGTCTCGGTCGACCGCTGGTCGGCCGAGGGCCCCGACGGCCCGCCGCCGCGGCCGGGCCGGGAGCCACCGCAGTGAGCGACCAGGCCCGCGTTCCGGGGCCTTGGTGGTCGGGCGGACTTCGATTCGCGTGCACCCAGTGCGGGAACTGCTGTTCAGGAGCGCCCGGGGCGGTCTGGATCGACGATCGCGACGAGCGGGCGATGGCCGCCGAGGTCGGGATTGAACTCGAGCCATTCCGCGAGCGGTTCACCCGGCGGATCGGTTCGAGGCGGAGCCTCGTCGAGGTCCGCGTCGAGGCCGTCGAAGGCGACCGCCACGAATGCGTCTTCCTTGATCGGCGGCCCGACGGGAAGGCGACCTGCCGCGTCTATCGGGCCCGGCCGACCCAGTGCCGATCCTGGCCGTTCTGGCCGGAGAACCTCGCCTCGCCCGAAGCGTGGGACGCGACCCGCAGCCGCGTGCCGTGCCTCGGGATGGGCGAGGGGCCGCTCCACGGGCCCGTCCAGATCCGCATCGCCCTTCACGGGCCGGGGGCGGAGGCATGAGCTGTGCCGAGACCGCGATCGCCTGGCGGCTCGCCTGCCGGCTTCCCGAGGTTGAGTCGGCTTTCCTGCGGCTCCGAGTCGAGATCGCCGAGGCGGCCGCCCGCGAGCGGCCGCTCTGCCTCGGAGGCGGAAACTGCTGCCGGTTCACCCGATTCGGCCACCGGCTCTTCGTCACCGGGCTCGAGGCTGCGTTCTGCCTCGGCCGGATCGCGGAGAGCGGCGGCCGGACCGTCTCGCCCGCCGAGGCCGCGGAGGCCATTCGCCGCGGCGATTGCCCGTTCCTCTCGCGGGTCCGGCCGTTTGTCGCCCTCGGGACTCCCGGGATTGCCCAGGCGTCGGACGAGGGCGGCGGGGGGCTGTGCACCCAGCACCTCGAGCGACCGCTCGCGTGCCGGCTCTTCTTCTGCGACCCGCGGGCCGAGGGCTGGCAGCGCGACCTGCACGAGCGGATCCACGGGGAGGTGAAGGCGCTGCACGATCGGCATGCGATCCCCTATGGGTACCTCGAGTGGGGTGCGGCGCTGGGTGCCCTTGTCGGCTGAGAAATGAAACGGCCCCGGCACGGGGCCGGGGCCGAAGGTTTCACGATGGGTGAGGAAACTCAGGCCGCCGGGGGCTCGCCGCCCTCGTCGCCACCCTCATCGACATGGAGGGGCTCGACTTCGATCTCGTCCGCGATCTCGCCCGCGAGTTCACCCTCGCCCATCTCGGCGAGCAGCGTCGCCGCGAGCTGGTCGGCGGCCGCGAGGTCGGCGTCGGAGACGACCGACTCGAACTCGGACGGCGCCTCGCCGTACCGCTCGGCCCCGAGGATCTGGGCATCCTCGGCCGCCGACGCCCGCATGTGCTCGACCTCCTCCGGACCGGGAGCGAGTTCGGCAAGGTGCCGGACCGCGCCCTTCGAGTAGGCCCGGAAGCCGGTGCCCGCCGGGATGAGGTGGCCGAGGAGCACGTTCTCCTTGAGGCCGATGAGCGTGTCGACGGCGCCCTTGAGCGCGGCCTCGGTGAGGACCTTCGTCGTCTCCTGGAAGCTCGCGCCCGAGAGGAACGACTCGGCCTGGAGGCTCGCCTTGGTGATGCCGAGGAGGAGCGTCTTGCCGGTGGCCGGCTTCGGCTTCTTGGTCTTGGCCGGCTTCTTGCCCTCGGCCTCGGCGAGGTGGTTGCGGTCCTTGACGGTGTCCTTGTCGTGGAGCTGGCCGGCGATGAGGCCGGTGTCGCCCGGATCCTCGACGCGGACCTTCCTCGCGAGACCCTCGTTGATCTCGCGGAAGACGAACCGGTCGACGACCTCGTTCGGCAGCAGCTCGGTGTCGCCCGGGGCGACCACCCGGACCTTCGACAGCATCTGCCGCAGGATGACCTCGATGTGCTTGTCCGAGATCGGCACG
>JBEIUL010000166.1:0-5771 GCA_040374395.1 Phycisphaeraceae bacterium | reverse complement strand
GGTAGGCCTTCTCGCTGACCATCCCGGTCATCCGGATCTCGTGCGGGGCGAGCCGCAGCTCGGCCTCCTCCTCGATCTCGCGGAGGGCGCACTCGTGAGGGCTCTCGCCGAGGGTCACCTCGAGCTTGCCGCCGATCGGCGAGTACATGTCGACGTTCGGTTCCTTGCGGCGATGCAGCAGGAGCAGCCGACCTTCGCGATCGTGCAGGTAGCACAGCACCGCGATGCGGTACGGCAGCGCCGACACCTCGTAGTCGGGATGGTCGAGATCGCTCACGATCCGACCGCCGTGGCCGTGCCGGCCGGCGCCCGCGAGCCACCCTCGGTCGCCGGCAGCGATGCGAGCAGCTGCGTGATCGCCTCGACCGCCTCGCGCGACGCCTCGGCGAGCGGCAGCCGCACCGTGCCCGTGTCGCGGCCGAGGATCCGCATCGCGGCCTTGACCGGCACCGGGTTCACGTCGAGCGTCAGCAGCCCGCGGCAGAGCGGGAAGAGCTCGGCGTGTCGCCGCCGCGCCTCGGCGAAACGGTCCTCGAGGATCGCGTCGCACAACGCCTGCACCTGCCGCGGCACGAGGTTGCTCACCACGCTCACCACGCCGCGGGCCCCGCAGGCCGCGAAGGGCAGCGTGAGCGAGTCGTCGCCCGAGAGGATCGTGATCGCGCACCGCTGGGCGATCTCGCTCGCCGAGTCCATCGAGCCGGTCGCTTCCTTGATCGCGACGATGTTCGGGTGCCGGGCGAGCCGGGCGACCGTCGCGGGCGTCAGGGCGACGCCGCACCGGCCGGGGATGTTGTAGAGCACGACCGGCAGGTCGCACGAGTCGGCGACGGCCATGAAGTGCCGGTAGAGCCCCTCCTGCGAGGGCTTGTTGTAGTACGGCGCGACCTGCAGGCTCGCGTCCGCGCCGGCCTCGGCCGCGAAGCGGTGCATCTCGGTCGCGTGCCGCGTGCAGTTCGAGCCGGTCCCGGCGATCACCTGCAGCCCGAGCGGCCGGGCGAGCGCGACCGTCCGCTGGATGACCTCGCGCTGCTCGCTCTCGAGCAGCGTCGGGCTCTCGCCGGTCGTGCCGCACGGGACGACTCCGGTGACGGTGCCCTCGGCCTGGAACGCGATCTGCTCGGCGAGGCGGGCGTGGTCGACGCGCGACCCGTCCTCGGTGAACGGGGTGATGAGGGCGGTGTAGCAGCCGTGAAGGTTCGTGGGGGCGGCGCGGTCCATGCGATCTCCCGGGAAGGGTCCCGTCCGTGGGGGTCGCGAGGATAGCGGCGTTCCGGTGACCGTCCCGCCGCCGACGACGAAAACCGACCTCGCCGCCGTCAGCCGCCCCGCTCGCGGGCCGCCCGGTCGGCCGCCTCGACCATCAACCGCTTCATCTCCCGCACCGCCTCGCGGATCCCCGTGAACACCGCCCGGCTCACGATCGAATGCCCGATGTGGAGCTCCCTTACCCCATCGAGCGCGGCGATCGGCCCGACGTTGCGGTAGTTGAGTGCGTGTCCGGCGTTGAAGCGCATGCCCGCCGCCCGGATCCGCCGTCCGGCCTCGGCCACCTTCGCCAGCTCGGCCCGGGCCGCCGCGCCCTCGGCGTCACGGATCCCCCCGTCGAACGCATGGGCGTACGGCCCGGTGTGAATCTCGCAGATCGACGCCCCGACCTCGTGGGCGGCGTCGACTTGCCGGACGTCGGCATCGATGAAGACGCTCACCGCGATCCCCGCGTCGACGAGCCGCCGCACCCGGTCCCGCAGCGCCGTCCGCTGGCCGGCGACGTCGAGGCCCCCTTCCGTCGTGATCTCGTGCCGCCCCTCCGGCACCAGCATCGCCGTCTGGGGCTTGAGCCGGCAGGCGATCCCCACCATCTCGTCGGTGGCCGCCATCTCGAGGTTGAGCTTGCCGTGGGTGACGCCGGCCAGCCGGTCGAGGTCGCCGTCCTGGATGTGCCGCCGGTCCTCGCGGAGATGCACGGTGATCCCGTCCGCCCCGCCGAGCTGCGCCTCGACCGCCGCCCAGACCGGATCGGGCTCGTAGGTCCGGCGGGCCTGCCGGATGGTCGCGACGTGGTCGATGTTCACGCCGAGGCCGATCGTCGCCGGGGCGTTTCCGGGGTTCGCGTTCATCCCGACAGCGTACCCTCGGTCGATAGAATCCGGCCCCGCATCCGGCCGACCCCGACCATGGTCCAGAACCCGTTCCACGAGAAGCTCGCCGCCCTCCGTTCCGACCTCGTCCGGCAGGGCGATCGGGTGCTCGCCCTGACCCTGCGGGCGGTCGACAGCTTCTTCGACGGCGACCCCGACAAGGCCGCCACCGTCGCCGGCCTCGACGACGAGATCGACCGCGTCGACGTCGAGATCGAGCGGGCCTCGATCCCGCTCCTCGCGATGGGCGTGACCGACCCGTACGACATCCGCTCGGTCCTCACCATCGTGAAGGTCAACAACGAGCTCGAGCGGATCGCCGACTGCGCCGTCGACATCGCCGAGGCCGTCCTCCGCGACCGGCCGGGCGCCGAGCGCATCCCCGACACGTTCCGCGTGATGGCGAACAGCGTGAGCGGCATGCTCCGCGACACGAACCGCGCCGTCGCCGAGGGGAACGCGAAACTCGCCCAGCAGGTGCTGCTCTTCGACGACACCGTCACCGGCTTCAAGGCGAAGATCCTGCAGGACGCGTCCGAACGCATCCAGAAGGGCACGTTCACCGTCGCCTTCGGCTTCCGCCTGCTCGCGGTCACCAAGGGCCTCGAGCGCATCGCCGACCACTGCACGAACATGTCGGAGCAGGTCATCTACCTCGAGAGCGGCCGGATCGTCCGCCACCGCCCCGAGGGATGGTCGGAGCCGATCACCCCCGCCTGAGCCGTTCCGCATGACCACCGCATCCAACGGCGGATCCGTCACCACCGACCTCGCATCCCGCCTCGCCCGGCAGCGCGAGCGGCTGGTCGCGGCCGGTCAGGATCACGTGCTCGCGGCCGCCGAGGGCCTCGCGCCCGCCGTGATGGCCGCGTTCCTGGCGCAGCTCGAGGAGCTCGACCTCGACGGCCTCGCGCGGCTGCACGCGAAGGCCGGCGGCGACGCCCACGCCGATCCGTCCCGCGTCGAGCCCGCGCCGTACGTCGGCCTCGACGCGTCGGAACGCCTTTCGCTCCGCACCGTCGGCGAGGACCTCCTCCGCGCCGGCCGCGTCGCCGCGTTCACCGTCGCCGGCGGTCAGGGCACGCGGCTCGGATGGCGCGGGCCGAAGGGCACGTTCCCCGCGACCGTGGTCACCGGCAAGCCGCTCTTCCGCACGTTCGCCGAGCAGATCGCCGCGGTCGAGCGCCGCTTCGGCGTCACGGTGCCCTGGTACATCATGACCAGCCCGCTGAACGATGCCGAGACCCGCGGCTTCTTCCGCGACAACAACTGGTTCGGTCGCGAGGAGCGGAACACCTTCCTCTTCCCGCAGGGCACGATGCCGTCGCTCTCGCTCGACGGGAAGCTCCTGCTCGAGGATCGCGGCGTCCTCGCGGTCAATCCCGACGGCCACGGCGGCGCCCTCCGCGGTCTGCGGCGCAGCGGCGCCCTCGAGGACATGGCCGCCCGGGGCATCGAGCAGCTCGCCTACTTCCAGGTCGACAATCCGCTCGTGCGGATCCTCGATCCGGTCTTCCTCGGGCTGCACGCGGCGCACCCCGGGTCGAGCGGCGAGATGTCGAGCAAGGCGGTCATGAAGCGCGACGCCGGCGAGAAGGTCGGCGTCTTCGCCCGCGTCGACGGCCGCACCGCGGTGCTCGAGTACAGCGACCTCCCGAAGGCCCTCGCCGAGGCCCGCGATCCCGACGGCCGGCTGCGGTTCCGCTGCGGCTCGATCGCGATCCACCTCATCGCCCGCTCGTTCCTCGAGCGGATCACCGCCGAGGGCGCCGGCCTCCCGTTCCATCGCGCCCTCAAGAAGGTCCCGCACCTCGATCCCGCGACCGGCCGCCGCGTCGAGCCGGCCGAGCCGAACGCGATCAAGTTCGAGACGTTCGTCTTCGACGCACTCGCCTTCGCCCGCTCGTCGCTCGTGGTCGAGACCGCCCGCGCCGACGAGTTCGCCCCGATCAAGAACGCCACCGGCGAGGACTCGCCCGCGAGCAGCCATCGCCTGCAGAGCGACCGGGCCGGGGCGTGGCTCGCGGCCGCGGGCGTCGAGGTTCCCCACCGTGCCGACGGCCACGTCGATGCCGACCTCGAGATCTCGCCGCTGACCGCGCTCGAGCCCGCTGACCTCCGCGGCACGAGCCTCCCCCGCCGCATCGATCGCAGCTCGCAGCTGGTCCTCTGACGTCGCTTCCCGCGGCGGCGGTTCAGGGATCGCCCGACTCGCCGTCGTCGCCGGCCGAGCCGTCGTCGTCCTCGCCGTCCGGCGAACCGCTGAACGCGGCCAGCTCGATCTCGGCCTTGATCAGCTCCTCGGGAACCAGCGAGCCGACCAGGATGATGCACTTCTGGCCCCGCTGCCCGTTGAACAGGATGCTGACCTCGCCCAGCGGATCCGCCCTCCGCCCGACGGCCACGTCGAGCGGCGAGAGGAAGTCGCATCCCGAAGCCGCCGCGAGCGCCGGAACGAACCGGTTCCGGGGCCGCAGCGAGACTTTCACGACGCCATCGATCGGGCACTCGAACGCGAGCCGCACCGACGAGTGGACCGTGCCGAACCAGCCGATCTCCTCGCTGCGGCCGCCGTCGATCCGGAGCTGGTCGATGCCGAAGCCGACCGAATCGTCGGTGACGCACGGGGCCGCTCCGGGCAGCATCGGGATGAAGGTGGTCGCGATGATCCGCGAACGGTCGACGATGCCGAAACCGCCACCCGCTCCGGACGCGGTGCCGGAACCGGACACCCACTCGCTGACCACCGGACGCTGGTGCATGCGAAGCCCCGAGTGCCGCCACGACGACCAGACTTGGTTGGTGATCCGTTCCGAGTTCGGGGTCGCGCCGAACATCTCGCCGTTCACGAGCGAGTTTCCGCTGCCTCCGACGGCTTCCGCGAGCCAGTTCCACGTGGCGCCGCGCAGGAAGTCCATGTCCCCGGTCACGTCGGCCAGCCGCTTCAGTGCCGCGTACGGCACGAGGAGCCCGCGGTACGAGATCCTCGCGTACGCGTTCGCGGCGGGCGAGAGGCAGTCGACGCTGAAGTTCGCCCGCTGGCCGTTGGTCGAGTAGTACCAGCGTCCGAGGTCCGACACGATTCCCGGGGCGTGGTCACCGTTGCGGAACGGGAACATGCGAACCGTCGATCCCGGACCGGGCGTGCCGTGCTGCCACGGGCGATCGACCTTCACGAACTGGCCGATCGCGCCGTTCGACTCGCCCACCTCGACGACCTGGTAGACCGTCGGACCGGCGCCCGGACCGCCCTCGATCCGCAGCAGGCAGCCGTAGTACGTGTCGGGATTCCGGGCGTGGATGGATGGATGCGGGTTCGCGCCCGAGATGTCGATGCGGCCGAATCGACCTGCGACCGAGACGGAATCGACGAGCCGCGCGCTCGGCGCGTCACCCGCGGCGATCACCCGATGGGTGAGGCCGGGCCCCCACGTCTGGTGGTACGGCCCCCCGAGTCCGAGACCGGCGACCACCTGGCGGGCGACATGATCGTCGTGGAAGAGCAGGCGGCCGATCGAGATGTCATCGAGCTCCGCCACCGCCGTTCCCGCGTACCGGGCGCGGATCGCCTGGTAGGGATCCCGCATCTCTTCCCGATCGAGCCACCAGCCCGCGAGCATCACCCAGGGC
>JBEIUL010000124.1:0-6851 GCA_040374395.1 Phycisphaeraceae bacterium | reverse complement strand
TCCGGCGTCCATCGTCCCCGAGCGATGCGGCGATCGCCGCCAGTCCGCCCCGGGCCCGCACCAGCCGCACCTCGGCGTCGGACGCCCCGGCGGCCAGCCCGGTCAGTTCCGCATCGGCCGCCGCCCGATCCTCGGTCGCGAGCCACGGGCACGCCGCGATCGACCTCGCGAGCGAAAGCGCCTCGGCACGGCCCGCGACCGCCGCCGACTCGGGCTTCGCGAAGGCGGCATCGACGCCGGGCAACCCGGTCGGGAGCGCGGCATCCGGTCCGTCCTCGACCGCTCGCGAACCGATCGCGGGCCAACCGGTCCCCAAGCTCTCGCCTCCCTCCAGGCCCGACATCACGGCCATGGCATCGACGAGCGGTCGGAGCGACGTCGCGATCGCGGCGTCGAGCGGCCCGGTCTCGCCAAGTCCCGGCGCCGCCATCGCGCGGGGGGCGATCTCGGCGAACCGCTCGAGGCCGCGCACGATCCGGTCGCGGCTCCGCAGCGGCCGGGGCGAAGCGTCCCCCGAGAACTCGCGGGCGAGCGCCACGTCGAGCGACCGCCGCAGGTCGGCGAGCCGCAGCCCCTCCATCGCGGCCGAGCTCCGCTCGAGCGGCTCGACCCCGCCGCGGGCGAGCAGGTCGAACGCCATCGTCCGCAGCGCGATCCGGGCGGAGAGCACCGTCGCCTCGCGACCTTCGGCGTCCGTCAGCTCGGCTTCGAGGGAGCGGATCTCCTCCTGCACCGTCCTCGCCATCCGCGTGACCGCGTTGTCCTCGGGCAGGGCCGGAAGGGTCGGCGGCGCCGCGAGGTCGAGGGTCTGTCCCGCGGATCCGGCCGCCAGAACGCCCGCCGCCACGATCGCCGCAAGCCGCCTCACGCCGGCTCGTCCGCCGCGGCGGCCTCCGGCTTCGGCCCGTAGTGGATCCACCGCAGGCAGAGCCCGCACGGCGGCAGGGTCGGTCCCGCAAGCCGCCGGTCGCCGCCCGCGAGCGCCTCGCGTACGCGAGCGGCGTCGATCCGCCCGCGACCCGCCTCGACGAGCGTTCCCGCCACGATCCGCACCATGTTGTAGAGGAAGCCGTTCCCCGCGACGTCGATCTCGATCGCACCCTCGCGCGGCATCGACACCGTGCACCCGTGGATCGACCGCACCGTCGACTCTCGGCCGTGGGCCGCCGCCGCGAACGCCGCGAAGTCGTGCGTGCCGACCAGGGCCCCGGCCGCCGACCTCATCGCATCCACGTCCAGCCGGTGTACCGTCCACCACGTCCATCGCCTCTCGAACAGCGGCGGGAACGGGTCCTTCGCGGTCGGGAACCGCACGCGATACCGATAGCACTTGCTCGTGCAGTCCGAGATCGGGTCGAACGAATCCTCGACGACCTCCGTCCCGCGCACCTGCATGTCATCCGGCAGCCGGGCGTTCAGCGCATGGGCCAGCCGGTCGACCGGGATCCGCGTCTCGGCGGTGAACGCCGCGACCTGCCCCTCGGCGTGCACGCCCGAATCGGTGCGGCTCGCCCCGACCACCGGCGACCCCGCCCCGACCGCGTCGCGGACCGCCCGCTCGAGCTCGCCCTGCACGGTCCGCAGCGGCGCCAGCCCCGGCGGCTCCTGCCGCTGCCACCCATGGAAGTCGGTGCCGTCGTAGGCGACGAGAAGCCGGAAGCGGGGCATCGCACGCTCCCGGCGGGCTCAGTGCCCGAAAAGATCCCGCTGGGCGAACCAGCCCTTGCCCTCGAAGTACGACAGCGCCTCGTCGACCGAGCGGAAGATCCGCGTCGCGGTCTCGGTGATGAACGGGCTCGGGCTCTTCTTCGGCTTCCACACCACGTACACCTCCTTGGTGTGCTCGAAGGCGTGGTGCAGCTCGCGCTCGACGCCGCTCGACAGGCCGGGCACGCCGCCCGGCAGTTCGGGCACCAGCGAGACGATCATGTCGCTCTGGTCCACGAGCTTGAAGTCCCGCATGTAGATCTGCCCGTCGATGTCGCCGGCGATGTCCAGCACCTCGCGCACCGACACCCGCAGCGGGGGGGCGTCCGAGCGTCCGCCGAAGCTGTGCGGCGTCACCTCGATCCGGTCCTCGCCCTTGCGGGCCGCCGCGAGGGCCTTCTCGAGCAGCAGCTTCTCGTCGACGTCGCCCGGATCGAACGCGATGAAGTGCTTGGCGAGCTCGGCCCGGAAGTGGTCGATCTCGGCCAGCACGTCGGGCATGTCGACGACGTGGCTCATCGGGAACGACGGGTAGACCTTCTTGAGGTCGCTCCGCGTCACCAGCCGCAGGCAGGTCTCGAGCGTGTCCTGCTGCCGCCCGCGGCTCAGGATGTAGAAGTTGTTCCGGCACCCGAGGGCCTCGGCGAGCAGCTCGGTCGCGAGGATCTCCTCCTCGCGCCAGACCATGCAGTCCTTGAGCGTCGCGTCGATGTCATGCTCCTCGTGCAGCCGCTGGTGCACCACCTCGACGTTGTCGACGAGGCAGATGAAGAGGTCGGGCTCGAGCTTCCGCATCAGGTCGAAGTCGAACGCCGCGAAGAGCCCGTGCCGCCAGCGGAACGTCGCGTGGGTGTTCACGATGACGTTCTTGTGCTCTTCCTTCGGCATCGAGGCGTTGATGACGTCCTTGAAGGCCGCCCGCCGCAGCGTGGTCAGCCGCGAGAGCGGCAGGTCGAGGATGCGGCCCGGCCGCACGTCCGGGGCCTCGGCGTACATCATCTTGCCGAGGTGGAAGACCTCGATGCGGTCGCCGCGGCGCCCCGCGAGATTCGCCACCGCGTCGAGGTAGGGCTTCTTGTCGACGCCGATCTGTCCGGTCACCACGGCACGCACGTCAGCACCTCCGAGGCCGTCGGCCTCACGTCGAACTCCCGCCGCCCGACCGGGCGAGCAGGGCGACCACATGGACTTCGATCGCCCGACCCTCGCCCACGGCATCAACCTTCTCGTGGGTCTTGCCCTTCACGTTCACCCGGTCGACCCCGATCCCGAGGATCCCGGCGATCCGCCCGGCCATCTCGGCCTTGCGGGGTCCGATCTTCGGCCGCTCGCAGACCACCGTCGCGTCGAGGTTGACCACCGACCAGCCCCGCTCGGCGACCAGGTCGCGGGCCTTCTCGAGGAAGAGGGCCGAATCCTGCCCGTCCCAGCGGGGGTCCCGGTCGGAAAACAGCTGTCCGATGTCCGGGAGCCCGAGGGCCCCGAGCAGGGCGTCGGTCACCGCATGCAGCAGGGCGTCGCCGTCGGAATGCCCGACCGGCCCGCGGTCGTGGTCGATCCGGACCCCGCCGAGGACGAACGGCCTCCCGGCCCCGGCCGGGGCGACCGGCTCCAGCCGGTGCAGGTCGTAGCCGTGCCCGATTCGGAACTCCGGGAAACCGCCCATGAAGCCTGCACTGTACCCGCGGTGCCGGTCGCCTCCGGCCACTTCCGAAGTTCTTCCGGCGCCGCAGGTTCAGGTTCGGGGGCCGCCCGCGCCGATAACGATCGCGGCCGGGGGTCTTCCGCCCGGCTTCTCGAGGATCCGACTCCATGCGTGCCGCCCCCTCCCTCGTCCTCGTCGCGTGCCTGTCCACGACGTTCTGCATGACGTTCCTGGCTGGCTGCTACACGCCCGCCGGTGGGTACTACCCGCGGTCGAACTCGACCTTCACCTACATCTCGACGCCCTCGACGCCGGTCACCGTCACGGTGCTCGACGTCCGCAGCAACGAGGCCTTCTTCCGCATGGAAGTGCCGGTCGGCAAGCAGCTGACCTTCCACTTCGTGAGCGGCGGCGGCGACGAGCCCGTCTACCGCCCCGACCACATGCAGTGGGAACTCTTCGACGCCGGCACGTCGATCGGCAGCCTGACGAACCGCGTGAGCTGCCCGCCGTCGAACGCCCGTCGCATCGATCTCGCCTACCGCCCGTCGCTCGAGTACGCACCCGAGCCGCCCGAGACCGACCTCCGCGTCGACCGTCCCGAGGACCGGCCCGAGTGGTGGACCGAGAAGGGCGGCCCGGCGCCGAAAAAGACCAAGCCGGCCCTGTACGAGTGATCGCGGGCTGATCAGGTCGTCCGCGCGGTCACGGGACTCGGGCCCGCGGTCCGCGCCGGGAAGAGCGTCTCGACCAGCCGCCGGAACCGATCGCCGCGTTGCTCGAAGTTCACGAACTGGTCCCAGCTCGCGCAGCCCGGGCTGAGAAGCAGCACGTCGCCTTCCCGCATGCGACCGACCGCCTCGGCCACCGCCGCCTCGAGTTCACGGCTGTCCGAAACGTTCGGTCCGAGCAGCCGGTCGGCCGTCCGCCCGATCGCATAGACCCGGGCGAGCCTCGGGCCAAAGTCACGGATCGGCGAGAGGTCGGAACCCTTGTCGTACCCGCCGGCGATGAGGTGGACCCGCGACGGGTCGGGGAACGCTTCGATCGCCAGCAGCGTCGCCTCGGGAACCGTCGACTTGCTGTCGTTCACGAAACGGAGCCCATTCCGATCGAGGACCAGCTCGAGCCGATGCGGCATGCCGCGGAAGTCCGCGAGCCGCCCCGCGAGCTCGTCGACGTCCGGCGTCTCGCCCGCTCGCCGCAGGCACTCCGCGGCGACCAGGAGCGCGAGCGTCGCGTTGCGGCGGTTGTGGTCGCCGGGCAGCGGAAGCCGAAGGTCCGCGGGATCGAACGCCAGCGGCTCGCCGGTGATGGCCCCGGCGCTCCACCAGTCGCCGGCTGCCCGGGCGATCTCGGTCGAGGTCTCGGGCGACTCGACGGGGAAGCGGGTGACGAACGCATCGCCCTTCCCCTGGTCGCGACGGATCTGGGCCTTCGCCGAGACGTACGCGCCGAGCGAGCCGTGCCAGTCGACGTGGTTGACCGCGAGATTGGTCAGGGCGGCGACGGGCGGCGACCAGCCGGCGTCGGAAGGGGACCCGGCGCCGGCCGCGAGCCAGCCGAGCATCGCGCTCGAGAGCTCGAGGGTCACGAACGCATCCCGGTCGAGCGAGTCGATCTCGCCGAGCAGCGACCCGCCGAAGTTCCCGCCGAGGACCGAGGTCCGGCCGGCGCCGCCGAGCAGGTGCCGGACGAGCGCCGAGGTCGTGCTCTTGCCGGCGCTGCCCGTGATGCCCGCGATCCGGGTGATGCCGAGACGCCCGAGCTCCTCGACCGCAAGTCGGATCTCGGTCACGATCGGGACGCCTGCGGACCGGGCGGCCCCGAGGAACGGGTTCGATTCCGGCCGGGGAACCGCGACGTTCGCGACCACGAGCGAGGCACCCGAGAAGTCCTCCGCGCGGTGACCGCCGAGGCGAAGGGCGATGCGGCCGGCCTCGGGTTTCCCGGTCGTGATCAGGTCGGAGAGCGTGGCGAGCGGGCCCTCGAGCGAGGTCTCGTCGGCGACGTCGGTGAGCAGGACGCTCGCGCCGCGGCGGCAGAGCCAGCGGCTCACTCCGGCGCCGCCCCCGAAACGCCCCAAGCCCATGACCGTGACCAGGCCCTCGATCGGTCGTCCCTGACCGGGGGCGGCGTCCATGCGTGCAGCCATGCCCGAAGTGTACCGATGGCCGACTCCTCGCCGGGGCGCGGTCCGCGGTAGCATCGGGCCGTGGATCGCGTCGACCGTCCCGCCCCCAGCCCACTCGCGATCGCCAGTCTCGTCGCCGGCCTGATCGTCTGCTGCCCGATCGTGCCGCAGATCGTCGCGGTCACGCTCGGCATGATGGCTCTCTCGCGAATCCGCGCGGCCGAGGCCGCCGGTCGCCCGGCGATCGGCGGGCGCCGCCTCGCGATCGCCGGGATCGTTCTCGGCTCCGTCGGACTGCTCGCCCAGGCCTTCGTGACCGAGCGGCTCGGGGTCGCGGTCCGGACCGCATTCGACCGCGACCTCCGCGATGGGGTCGCGGCGGTCCTCGCCGCGCGCGACGAGCCGACCGCCCGGGCTGGGCTCGCGGGCCTCTCCGCGACCGGCAGCTTCACTCCCGAGCAGGTGCTCACCTTCGCGACCGAAAGCCGGGCCCGCTTCGGCGATCCCGACGGCGTGTCGATCATCTCGCAGGTTCCGGCGGGAAGCCCGCTGCGGCAGGAGACGGTCTCGGCCGTGGTCTTCGGCTTCCGCCGCGACGGCCGGCGGCTCGAGCGGACCGGCTCGGTCTCGGCCGAGATCGTCACCCCGTTCGGCGAGATCCTGCCCTCCCTGCGGATCCTCGAGATCTCGATCGAGGAAGGCCCCGACGTCGTGCGGCTCGGCCGCCCGCTCGCGGCCCCGGCCGATTCCGGCGAGAATCCCGCCGCGGCGACTCCGCCCGCCCCCGCACCATGACCACCTCCGACGCCGCCCCCGCGCCGACCGCCCCGCCCGTCATCGAGGTCCGTGACCTCGTTCGCCGGTTCGGGCCGCAGACCGTCCTCGACGGCGTGACCTTCGACGTCAGCCAGGGCGAGACGATGGTGATCATGGGCGGCTCCGGCTGCGGCAAGAGCACTCTGCTCCGCCACCTGATCGGCAGCCTCCACCCGAGCGCGGGCCGGATCCGCATGTTCGGCGAGGACCTCTCCGATCTCGACGAGGCCGGCACCACCGAGATGCGGAAGCGGTTCGGGATCCTCTTCCAGTCCGGCGCCCTCTTCAACTCGATGACCATCGCCGAGAACGTGGCGCTGCCGCTCCGCGAGCACACCACCCTCGACGACGCGATCATCGAGATCCAGGTGAAGATCAAGCTCGAGCTGGTCGGCCTGCGCGAGCACGCCGAGAAGCTGCCGTCGCAGATCTCCGGCGGCATGAAGAAGCGGGCGGGTCTCGCGCGGGCCCTCGCCCTCGACCCGCAGATCCTCTTCTACGACGAGCCGTCGGCCGGCCTCGACCCGGTGACCAGCGCCGAGATCGACC
>JBEIUL010000510.1:0-1963 GCA_040374395.1 Phycisphaeraceae bacterium | reverse complement strand
CGCGGCCGAAGGATGCCCCGCCGCCGGCGAACTCGCGCAGCCGAGCCGCGTCGCGCGGCCCGATGGGCGCCGCGCTGTCGGCCGTCGCGTCGGCGGCGCTCGCGGTCGCCGATCCTCCGGCGGCTCCCCCGGCTCCGGCGGCGGCGACCGAGGTCGAGGACGACGGCGGCGTGACCATCGCGGTCGACGAGGCGACGAACAGCCTCGTGATCCTGGGCAGCCCGCGGGCGATCGAGCGGGCCCGCCTGCTGGCCGAGCAGGCGATGAAGGAACTTCCGCCCGAGGCGAGCCGGATCCGCAGCATCCCGCTCGACCAGGGCACCGACCCGGCCCGAATCCAGGCCCTGGTCACCGAGACGCTGCAGAAGATCGCCCCGCCCGGCGGCCTGCCCGGCGACATCGCCAGGCGGTCGGCGGTCATCGTCGATCCGCAGGATCGCGCTCTCGTGGTCGCCGCGACCGACCGCGACTTCGAGACGATCGGCCAGCTCATCGCGACGTTCGCCCGCGGCGACTCGGTCGATCGCGTGACGGTCAAGGTCTATACGCTGCGGAACGTCGGGGCCGATCGCGCCGTGCGCGGCCTGCGCGAGCTGCTCGGCCTCGGCCGCGCCGACCGCCGCTTCCGCGACCTCGCGGTCACGCTCGAGCGCGACGGGGCCACCGTCGAGGCAACCTTCGACCCGTCGCAGGTGCGGGCCGTTCCCGACGCCGCGACCAACTCGGTCACCGTGATCGGCCCCGCCGACGCGATCGGTTTCGTCGACCGGTATCTCGGTTTCGCCGACCAGGCGGCGCCGAGCGCCGGCGCCGCGGTCCGGCTCATCGCACTCAAGAACGCGAAGGCCGACGCGCTCGTGCCGACGCTCGTCTCGGTCTTCCGGGGCCGGGGCCGCACCGCGACCGACGGCAGCCTTCCGCCCGAGCCCACCGTCGCCGCCGACGTCCGTACGAACTCGCTCGTCGTGACCGCGGCCCCCGAGCAGCTCGCCGAGATCGAGTCGCTCGTGGCGCGGCTCGATTCCGATGCCGGGATCGATCGGGGCCCGATCGAGGTGATCGGCCTTTCGCACCTCGATGCGGCGTCCGCGGCCGACCTCCTCTCGCGCACCGTCATCGGCGACGATCCCGAGCGGAAGCGGCTGGTGCAGATCGTTCCCGACGCCGGTTCCGCCACGCTGCTCGTCCGAGGTCCCGACGGGGCCCGGGCCGAGATCCGGACGGTGCTGAAGGAGATCGATCGCGCCCCGTCGGTCGAGTTCCCGGTGCGATCGATCGCGCTCGCTCGCGCCGACGCCGCCGCGGTCGCCACCGCGATCCAGCGTTTCTACGACGATCGGGCGAGGCTCGGCCAGGGCCCGCGGCAGCGGGCGACCGCCCGCAAGATCGCGGTGATCGGCGATCCGCGTTCCGCCACGCTGCTCGTCGCGGCGAGCGACGTCGACTTCGCCGAGATCCAGTCGCTCGTGCAGCGCTTCGACAGCGCCGACGCGACGCAGTCGCTCGACTTCCGCGTCTACGCCCTCGAGCACGCCCGGGCCGAGGAGATCGCCGGCACCGTGCAGGCCCTCCTCGGGCAGATCTTCTGGACCGAGTCGATGCGCGGCCTCGGTCGCGGCGGAAACCGCGAGGACCGCTCGTCGGTCGCGATCCGGCCGGACGAGCGGCTCAACGCCCTCGTGGTCACCGGTCGCGGCGAGAGCTTCGCCCTCGTCGAGCAGCTGATCGGCGAGCTGGATGCCCCGCCGAAGGACGGCCAGAAGCGGACGGTCCGAACGTACCGCGCCTCCGGCGCCGATCCCGCGACGCTCGCAGACCTGTTGAAGGACGCGATCGGCGGGCCGGCCCGGCCGGGCGAGGAGTCGACGCGGGCCCGCATCACGCCCGTCGCCCGCAGCGGCCTCATCATCGTGAGCGCGACCGAGCGGCAGCAGCAGGAGATCGCGAACCTCCTCGCCGGGCT
>JBEIUL010000297.1:0-3891 GCA_040374395.1 Phycisphaeraceae bacterium | reverse complement strand
GCGCGAGCGCCGGCAGCCCGGTCCGGTCGGCCGCGGCCGGCGCAGCCCGCGCCGCCTTCGAACGCGGCGTCATCCAGACGGCCGGCAGCGGCAGCAGGTCGCCCACCAGGGGATCGAGGCGGATGCTGATCGCCTGGTTGCACCGGAAGGGAGGGGGGATCCGGCCGCCGCTCCCGCGCTTCGGCTGCGGCGGCCTCGGCCGCGGCGTCGCGAGGAACTCGACCACCGCGAGCATACGACGGCGGAGCTCGGCGAGATCCTCCGGCGTGAAGTGCTGCATGGTGTGCTGCCGGAAGCGGAAGCCGCCCTTGGGATGGAACTCGGGGTCGGCGTGCCGCTCGAGGCAACGCTCGAACTCGCGGCGCACGGCGTCGCTCGACGCGAGCGCGAGCGTGACCGACGCCGGATCGCCGTCGTCGAAGGTGACCACGATCCGGTCGGTCGAGACCCGGTAGCCGATCGACCTTCGCGGCTTCCGGGCGCGAACGGCATCCACGAGACCGTGGCGAGCCAGCAGGTCGAGATGCCGCTGCAGCGTGCGCGGCGCGAGACCCGTCGCGCCCACGAGGTCCGCGACGGTCACGGGAACCCGGGACGACCGGAGCACCTCCCAGGTCCGCAGGGCCTCGTAGTCGCCCAGGAGCTCTCGCGTTCCGGCGTCCTCGAGGCGCAGGGCGGTCGGCGGGGTCATGGCTGGATGATCGCATGGACCTCGGCGGTGCGATAAGCCAGGGTCGTGGGCCGCCCGTCCGCGGGCCTGCGTACCTCGGGCGGAGTACGTCCCGCCCGGAAAGCGGTCGGATCCGGCCGAAGGCCCGCGGAATGTCACCGATGGAGGTGACGCCTGCGGATATCGCGGCGGCGCGGACGGATTGTCGCGCGATTGTGGAACACGCCGAGGGCTTTCGCGGATATCCGTGCTACCGTCCGACCGGCTCGGTTCCGCAACCCTCATCGGAAAGGCATGGAGCCCGATGCATCGCTTCGCCCTCACGACCCACTTCCGCACGATCGCGATCGCGGTCGCGGTCCTGTCCCTCGGAGGCGTCGCGGGCGGCGCGTCAGGCGCCACCATCACCGTCTGCCTCGACGGGACCTGCGACTTCACGAGCCCCGCGGCCGCGGTGGCGGCGGCCGCCGAGGGTGACACGATCGAGATCGCGGCGGGCACCTACCTGTTCTCGGGCCCGATCGACAACTTCGGCAAGGACCTCGTGATCCGCGGTGCGGTCGACGCCGAGGGCCGTCCGTCGACCGTCTTCGACGGCCAGGACTCCACTACGCTGCTCGGGTTCTGGTTCGTCACGGCGGCGACGCAGGTCGAGAACATCGTCCTCGCCAACGGCCATGCCGAGTACGCGAGCGCCCTGAGGGTGGACAGCAGCTCGGGAGTGACCTTCCGGAACTGCGTGCTGCGCGACAACCGATCGCAGTTCGCCGGGGCGATGATGGTGTTCAGCGCCTCCGTGACGATGATCGGTTGTGAGATCGTCGACAACGCCGGCTATCACCCGGGTCAGTCCGCCGGTGCGGGCATCCGGGTGAGCTCGGGCACGCTGACGCTGATCGACAGCGCGGTCACCGGCAACGCGGCCACCAACATCGGCGGGGGGATCTTCCTCAGCAGCCAGGGCATCGTGAAGCTCGACTCGAGCCGCGTGTGCGGCAACACCGCCCCGAACGGCCCGCAGATCGGCATGAATCCCGGCGGCACCGTCACCGATCTCGGCGGCGCCTGCGTCATGACCAGCTGCGACGACTGCTCGACCCCTGCGCCGTGCCCGGCCGACCTCGACGGCGACGGTGCCGTCGGCGCGGCGGACCTCAGTGGACTGCTGGCCGCATGGGGCGGCTGCCCGAAGAAGGGCTGCGCCGCGGATCTC
This sequence comes from Phycisphaeraceae bacterium, assembly GCA_040374395.1. Classification (GTDB taxonomy): domain Bacteria; phylum Planctomycetota; class Phycisphaerae; order Phycisphaerales; family SM1A02; genus JBEIUL01. The sequence goes on along the minus strand of JBEIUL010000297.1, from coordinate 2,008 downwards.
GACGGTAACGGCAGCGTGGGTTCGTCCGATCTCGCGATCCTGCTTGGCGCGTGGGGGCCGTGCTGATCGGACGAGGCTGAGGACCAGAGCCGCTGGATCGGCACGGCGAACAGCCCATCGCCGTATCCGATGCCCTGCTCGCCGTCGTAGGCCAGCACTCCGCAGCCGAATCGCTTGCCGCACGCCTCGCGGAGGGCCTTCAATCCCTTGAAGTCGGAAGGGTGGACGGTCGAGGAGGCCTTCACCCCGACGCCGCTCACCCGGCCCGCCCTGTGCTCGATGACGCGATCGCTCGTGCGGGGTCGAGTTTGGCCGGGACGAGGGCCTCGATCGAGTGGTGACCGGCTCGCGAGACCCCGATCTTCCGTCCGGCCGTCGCCGCCGACGCCGCGGCGATCGTGGCGGTGCACCATGCGGCGGTGCACCGGTCCGCCGCGGCCGCATACCCGCGCGAGACGCTCGACGCCTGGTCGGGGCCGCCCGGCGAGGCGAGGTTCCGCCGCATGCGCGAGGTCATCGCGGAGGTCGAGGGTTCCCGGATCGTCGGATTCGGCGAGGTCATTCCCCGCCTCGAGGAACTGCGATCGCTCTACGTCGATCCCGACGCGGGCGGTCGCGGCGTCGGAACGCGCCTGCTCGCGGCGCTCGAGCGGCTCGCGGTCGAGCGCGGGCTGGCCCGGCTCACGCTGAACTCGTCGGTCAACGCCGAAGGCTTCTACCGCCGTGCCGGCTACGCGACGCTCGAGCGCGGCGTGCATCGGCTCGGCTCCGGCCACGAGTTGACGTGCGTGCGCATGGTGAAGGCGATGGTGGGGCGGGGGTGAATCCGCGCGTCGCCCGCCTCACCGCGCCGTCGACTGCTCGAGCCTCGTGCGGAACTCCGCGATGCGGGCCCGCTCGGCCGACATCGAGATGCCGAAGGTCGCCCCGAGCACGCCGAGGAGCGTGCCGCCGACGCCGCCGACGAGGCCCCATCCGCCGCCGCTCGCGGGGAACCAGGTGACGAGCGCGAACAGGACCCCGAGGAAGGCCGGTCCGGCCGTGCCGACGAGCCAGAACAGGCCCAGCACGCGGCGCCGCCGCTCGCGGGCGTACATCGCGGCGAGTTCGGGCGAGCCCGCGGCGTCCATCGGTTCGGGCGCGACGAGCATCGCCCGCAGGATCACCGGCAGCACGAGCAGTTCGAGCGGGCCGAGCAGGGTAGCGCCGAGGAAGATCAGCCACTGCGTGCGATCGATCGAGTCGACCGCGGGATCGCCCGCGAACGGCCAGAGGCCGCGGACCGCCACGGCGACGGGGCCGGCGAGGCAGACGAGCGTCGCGACGGTCCACATCCAGCCCGTCACGGGGTTCTGCCGTTCGCGGTTCACGAGCGAGGCGGTGCGGACCGTGCCGTACGGAAGCGGATCGCCGGCGTGGGCGGCGCTCTTCAAGCGAAGGATCGGCATCGCGAGCAGGGCCCAGAGCGGGATGATGAGCGTCCATGCCGAGCCCGCGATCCACGTGGACCACGGGAAGCGGAGCCCCGTCAGGAGCAGACCGAGCCACAGCGCCAGTGCCATCATCGTCGCGAACGCGAGGACGACCAGCTTTCCTCTCAACGCGAGCCGCGCGGCCGCGTCGTCAGACCGATTCGGCACCGCGAGGGCGATGGCGAGCGGAAGCAGCAGCATGGCCGGGACGAACACGATCATGAGGAGTCGGCCGAGGGTCAGGAGGGGGTCGGACATGGGTGGTCTCCGATTCGGTCGTGCAGGGGTGGACGCCCGACGCCGCGGGCCGGACCGGTCACGAGGTCCTCCAGAGCCGTTCGATCTGGCGTTGGACGATCGACTCGACGGTCCCGCGCGGCAGGCCCGCGATCTTCGCGTCATGGAACGCGGCGGCGAGGCCGGCCTCGATCCGCTTGCGTTCCTCGGCCTTGGGGCCCGAAGCCCGCTCGACGGTGGCGATGACGACGGTGCCGCGCCCGCGCGTCGAGGCGAGGAGCCCGGCGTCGGTGAGCTCG
>JBEIUL010000296.1:0-3894 GCA_040374395.1 Phycisphaeraceae bacterium | reverse complement strand
TCCGGCACGAGGGCGGCAACCTCGACGCGTTCGGCACCATCGCGTCGGCCGACTGGTCGGTGCGGTTCTTCCCGCTCGCGACCGACCCGCGCGAGGATCCCGAGGGCTGGAAGGCCGCGTCGAGCGGGCCCGGGAGCGTCGAGATCGTCGCTCCCGCCGTCGACTTCGCGTTCGGGAACGACGGCCCGTCGTCGCTCGCCCCGACGCCGCTCGCGGCCGAGGCGCTCGCCGACGCGAAGCTGCCGACCGACCGCTTCGGCACGACCGCGAGGGCCACGCTGAAGTTCCCCGCCGGCCGCTGGAACCTGCACGTCGAGAGCGACGACGGCGTGCGGCTGCGGGCCGACGGCGCGACCCTCATCGACGACTGGACCTGGCACGCCCCGCGGACCGCGGTCGCGACGCTCGACATCGCCGAGCCTCGCGAGGTCGCGATCGAGCTTGACCACTTCGAGCTCGACGGGTTCAGCGTCCTCCGCTTCCGCATCGACGGCGAGCCCGCGGTGAAGCCGTGGGACGGCCGCACGAACCAGCCGAAGCCCGCGGGGAGCTGAGGCAACGGACAGGTTGTAAACAGGAACGATTGCGGGGGCGGTGACCCGCCGCGCGAGGGGTATCACTCCGGGCCCGTTTCCCCGGAGAACCCTCGCCATGCGCCACCCGCTCGCCGGTTCGCTGTTGCTCGCCTCGTCGCTCGCCGGCATCGCGCCCGCCCAGGACCCCGCCGCTCCCGCGGGCGGCGACGCGACGGAAGCCCTCCGCGACGAGGTCGCCGAGCTCCGCCGCATGAACGAGGCGCTCCTCGGCAAGGTGGATCGCCTCGAGAAGATGGTCGGCGACGACGAGTGGCTCACCGAGACCCGCGCCGCCGAGATCCGCGGGATCGTGCAGGACACGCTCGCCGACAGCGCCTCGCGGGCGGCCCTCCAGTCCTCGGGCAGCACCGCCGGCTGGGACAAGGCGAGCGGCTTCTTCCTCACGAGCGCCGACGGCAACTTCCTGCTGCGCATCCGGGGCCAGCTGCAGATCCGCTTCGCCCTCAGCGACCGCGATCGCGGCGACGGGGCTCCGGAGAGCTTCAGCGGGCTCACCGGCTCGGAATCCTGGGGCTGGGAGATCCGCCGCGCCCGCCTCTGGTTCACCGGCCACATCATCGACCCGAGCTGGCAGTACGAGCTCCAGCCGGCCTTCGACCGGGCGGGCGGGGCGGGCGGGGGAACGCTCGAGAACGCGTGGGTCCGCAAGGAGATGCAGGCCTTCGGCGGCAAGCTCGGCGTGCGGGTCGGCCAGTACAAGGCCCCCTTCAACAAGGAGGAACTGGTCGCGAGCTCCCGCCAGTTGACGGTCGAGCGCAGCCTCGTGAGCGAGCTCTTCACGCCCAAGTGGGTCCAGGGCCTCGAGTTCGTGCAGACCTGGGACGCGTTCAAGCTCACGGGCTACTACGGCGAGCGGCTTCGCGCCCTCGGCACGCTGCCCAACGACGGCTTCTATCCGGCCCTCGGCTACCTCGACTCCCGCAACCAGCCGACGTACGCGGTCCCGCAGGTCGACTATGCCCTCGCCGGCCGCGCCGAGTGGAAGCTCTTCGGGAACTGGAAGGAACTCGATGACCTCTCGGCGGTGCCCGGCGGCAGCGACGGCCTGCTGCTCGGCTTCGCCGCGATGGCTCAGAACTACCGGGGCATCCCCGGCGAGGCGGCCGGACCCGACGGCACGACCTACTGGCAGTCATCGTCGATGTGGGGCATCACCGCCGACATCCTCGCCGACCTCGGCACGGTGAACTTCCTGACCGCGGGCTACTTCCGGCAGGTCTTCTTCGCGAACGACCTGCCCACCCGCACCGGTACGTCGAACCACATGAACCAGTGGGGGTTCACCGCCCAGGCCGGCATCTGGGTGAGCGACAGCGTCGAGCCCTACGTGCGGTGGGAGGTCGGCAACACCGACACGAACCAGTTCCGTACCGTCGTGAACTCCGACATGTACTCGCCCGCGGTCGACGGGGAGCGTGCCAACGTCGTCACCATCGGTGCGAACTGGTATCCCGAGGGCTCGAGGAACCGCAACATCAAGGTCACCGGCGACGTCGGCTTCTCGCTCGCGCCGGTCGTCGACTTCGCCAACGGCGGCGCGAACTGGCTGCCCGCCCTCGAGCCGGCGTACGGCGGGAACTTCGCGTCGGGCCAGATCGTGACGCGGCTGCAGCTGCAGCTGCTGTTCTGAATCCCGCGCCGGCCGACGGCCCACGCTCCACCCTCCGCCTCAGCCCGCCGGCGTTTCCGTGACCGTCATCCCGTCGAGCATCGCCTCGAACGCCGCTCGGTTCGCGTCGACGGTCGCCTCGGGGCCGACGAGCCGGATGAAGACGTTGCGGCCCGGCGCCTCGACGATCGCGCCGAGCTGGGCGTAGCCGGGCCGCGGGGCCGGGGCGCCCATCGGGACGTAGCCGCCGCGGTTCTCGACGATGGTGATCTTGAGGCCGGCCACCGTCCGCTCGCTTCGCGCCGGCGTCGACGCCGCACCCTCGGCGGTGCGGAACTGGCCCGACCAGCGGGTGATGTTCCCCTCGATCGGCCCGCCGTCACCGGCCTTGAAGAGGCTGAAGACGAGTTCGGCCGAACCGGTCGAGTCGGCGACGCCGGGCACCGCGTACTGCAGCGTGCGGAACTGGACGGTCGGCTGCTGCCACGTCCACGTCGCGGGCTTCGGAAGCACGAGGCCCGCGATCTCGACGCGGTTCGCGTCGTCGTTCGCGCCGGAGAGCTTCCAGCTCGCGTCGGCGGCCGGAGCGGCGGGAACGGCCGGAGTCGGCGCGGCCGGCGGGGTCGCGGGCTTCGCGACGATCGGTTCGGGCGGCTTGGGGGCTGGCCCCGCCTCGCCGCACGCGACGGGCAGCGCGAGGAGCGCGACGACGAGCGGGCGGGAGATGACGGTTCGGAGCGATTGGTTCGGGCGCATGGGGGCCGTACGATAGCCCACTCGTGCAGGGCTACCTCGTCCATGCGAAGGCGATCCGCGACGGGACCGGCTCGCTCCGGACCGGACCGGTCGCGGTGCGCGGGGGTCGTGTCGATCGCGCGACGCCCGGAGACCGGCGGCCGATCGTCGATCTCGGCGGCGCGACGGTGGTACCGGGCCTGATCGACGCCCACCTGCACCTTTCGCTCGGGGCCGAGTCGATGCTCGAGGTCGACCTCTCGGCCTGCCGGGACCGGGCCGCGTTCGAGGCCGCGATCGCCGCCGGCCACGCCGCCCTGCCGCCCGGCGCCTGGCTCATCGCCCGCGGCTGGAACGAGGATGCGTTCCCGGGCCGCGTGCCGCCCGACCGGACCTGGCTCGCCGCCGCCGGCGACCGCCCCGCCGTCGCTTGGCGGATGGACGCGCACGCCTGCGTCGCGAACGACGCGGTGCTTGCGAAGCTCGACCTCTCGGCCGATCCGCCGGGGGGCCGCATCCAACGCGACACTCGCGGGAACCCCGATGGCCTGCTGCAGGAGGCCGCGGCGTGGAAGCTCGTCCAGCCGCTCGTGCCGCCGATCGAGACGGCGCGACGGCTTCCCGCGGTCGCCGACGCGACGCGCTTCCTCGCCTCGCTCGGCCTCACCACCGTCGGCAGCATGGAATACCGGGCGATCCTCGAGGAAGGCATCGTGCGGCAGCGGGATCGCCTCGCGGTCCGGATCCGCGCGACGCTTCTCGACCGCGACTTCCACCGCCGCGACGAGTGGCGAGGCCACCTCGAGTTCGCCCGCGGGTTCCCGAACGACGACCGTCTCGCGGTCATCGGCATGAAGGCGTTCCTCGACGGCACGCTCGGCTCGCGCACCGCCCGCATGATCGAGGGGTACGCCGACGATCCCGGCAACCGCGGCCTGCTGGTCGAGATCGCCG
>JBEIUL010000085.1:0-8088 GCA_040374395.1 Phycisphaeraceae bacterium | reverse complement strand
CGCTTGCGGTGGTGGCCGAGGTAACGGGCGACGAGGATCTCGAAGAGCTCCTCGAACGTGCCGAGGCCGCCGGGCAGGACCACGAACGCGTCGGCGCGATGCTCGAGCCCGGCCTTCCGCTCGCGCATGGTGTCGACGACGACCATCTCGTCGCAGCCGTCCCAGGCCTGTTCGAGGGTCACGAACTGCCGGGTGATCACGCCCTCGACCCGACCGCCCGCGGCCTTCGCGGCCCGGGCGACCTCGCCCATCAGGCCGATCCCGCCGCCGCCGTAGACGAGCGTCAGCCCGCGGCGGGCGATCTCGGTCCCGAGCGTGCGGGCGGTCTCCGCGAAGTGCGGCTCGAGGGCGGTCGAGGACGAGCAGTAGACGGTGATCCGCTTCACGGCGGGGAAAGGTACCTTTCCCCGCGTGCTCCTGCCGGTCCTCGCATTCCTCGTCCTGTCGTTCGCGATCGCGTGTCCGCTGACCGCGCTCCTCGTGCGGGCCGGCCACCGCGTGGGTGCCCTCGACTCGCCCGGCTCGCCCGGCCACGTGAAGACGCTGCGGAAGGTCCCGAACATCGGCGGCATCGCGATCGTGGCGGGGGCGGTCGGGCCGCTGCTCGTCGCGAGCCTCGTGGCGTTCGCCGCGCCCGACCTCGTCGTCGGGCTCGTGCCCGCGGCCGAGCCGTTTCTCCCGCGGTTCCGCGACTCGGCGATCACCGGCCTCGCGATCGCCGGCGGGGCGATCGTCCTGCACCTGGTCGGTCTCGTCGACGACCGGCGGGCCCTCGGGGCCCTGGCCAAGTTCCTCCCGCAACTCGCGGTCGCCCTCGGGGTCGCGATGTTCGCCGACGTGCGGCTCTTCTCTTTCCTCGACGGGCTCTTCCCGGGCGGCGAGGCCGCGAGCGTCGCCCTGACCGTCCTCTGGATCGTCGCGATCGTGAACGCCCTGAATTTCACCGACAACATGGACGGCCTCGCGGGCGGGCTCGCGACGATCGCGGCGCTGGTGATGGTCGCGGCGACCGTGCTCGGGAAGCAGTGGTTCGTGGCGTCGGCGTTCGCGACGGTCGCGGGCGCGACGCTCGGGTTCCTCGCCTTCAACCGGCCGCCGGCCCGGATCTTCATGGGTGACGGCGGAAGCCTGCCGCTCGGGTTCCTGCTCGCGACGCTCGTCGCCCGCACGACGTTCGTCGACGTCGAGAAGCCCGACTACGCCCTCGGCACCGCCTGGTACGGGACGCTCATGCCGCTGCGGGTGCTGGCGATCCCGATCTACGACCTCGTCGTGGTCACCGCGGTGCGGCTCGCGCAAGGCCGCAGCCCGCTCGTCGGCGGCGAGGAGCACTTCTCGCACCGGCTCGTGCGGCTCGGGCTCTCGCGGCCCGAGGCGGTCGGCGTGATCCTCATGCTCGCCGCGGTGCTCGGCATCTCGGGCATCTTCCTCGGCAGCCTCGCGCCGTGGCAGGCGGTCCTGGTCGGCGTGCAGGCGACGCTGGTGCTCACCACGATCGCCACGCTCGAGTTCGCGGTGCACGGCCGGAAGCGCGACCGGGGAGCGCCGAAGTGATCGGGGGGGATCCGGCGACCGGTCCGGGGATGGATCCCGTGCGGCGGTGGGCGGCGATCGGCCTGCTCGCGGCGGTCGCGATCCGCACCCTCGTCGCGACCGGGTTCGAGGCGAGGTTCGAGGTCGACCCGGCGCTCGACCCGCTGCCGTTCGCGGGGCTCGGGCCTTTCGCGAGCTGGTTGGTCGATCTCCTGCTGCTCGCCTGCAGCGGTCTCGCGCTGCTCGCCGAGCGCCGGTCGGGCCGCGGCGTCGATCCGCTGACGATGGCGCTCGCGATGCTTCCGGCGCTGCCGGTCGCGTTCCACGGCCTGTCCGATGCGGCCGACCTCCATCGCGGCTCGGCGTGGCTCTCGGCGGCGGTCGCGGCGGCGGCGGCGGCGCACCTGTCGCGCGATCCCGCAAGCCGGCGGCTGCTGGTCGTCGGCCTGCTCGCGATCGCGGTGCCGCTCGTCGCCAAGGGCCTCGTGCAGGCCCTCGTCGACCATCCCCGCACCGTCGAGTTCTTCGAGGCGAACCGCGAGGCGTTCCTCGCGGAACGTGGCTGGGATCCCGGGGGAACGGCGGCGGCGAACTTCGAGCGTCGGTTGCGTCAGGTCGAGGCGACCGGCTGGTTCGGGCTCGCGAACCTGGTGTCGGCGCTCGCGGCGTTCGCGACGGTGGGGCTTGCCGGCTGTGCTTCGATCGCGCGGGGACGGACGCGGTGGATCCTCGCGGCCGCGGCGCTCGGGGCGGGGGGGCTCGTCGCGCTGAACTTCTCGAAAGGCGCCGTCGTCGCGACGGCGTTCGGCCTCGCGTGCCTCGCGATCGGGCGCGGCGGGAAGGCCTCGCGGGTCTCGCTCGCGATCACGGCGCTCGTCGCCATCGCGTCTCTCGCGGCGCCGCTGCGTGGCCTGCTTGAGCACTGGTCGCCGGGCACGCTCGGCGAGCGGAGCCTGCTCTTCCGCAGCCAGTACCTCGACGGCGGCCTGCGGATCCTGCCGCAGGCGATCCCGCTCGGCATCGGGCCCGAGGCGATCCAGGCGGCCTATCTCGTCGCGAAGTCGCCGCGGGCGCCGGAAGACGTCACGAGCCTGCACTCGGCGTTCGCCGACTGGCTCGTCACGCTCGGGCCGCTCGGGCTCGCGTGGGCGGCGCTCGCGTTCCGGCTGGTCTGGTCGCGCGGCGGGCGTGCGGACGGTGCGGCCGCTCCGGCCCCGATGCGCGACGCGGCCGCGGTCACCTTCGCCCTCGTCGCGGCCCTGCTTGCGGCCGCCTACGCGGAACCGTTCCTCGTCGACGGGTGGTGGCTGCTCGGGCGCCTCGGAGGTTCGCTCGCGGCGGTCGGCACGGCGGCGGCGGCAGGTGCGGCGCTGGCCTCGGCCGGCCCCGACCGCCTGCGGACGGTCGCGCTCGCGGCGGCGGGGGTGCTGCTCGTCCTCGGCCAGGTCGAGATGGTCCTCTTCGCGGTCGGTCCGGTGGCGTTCGCGGGCGTCGCGCTCGGCGCCGCGTCGGCGATCCCGCCGAGGCCGCTCGGCGAGCGGAAGCCCGCCGTCGGCTTCGCGGTCGCGAACGTCGCGCTCGTCGCGGTCGCGCTGATGATCATCGTCGCGGGGGCGATCCCGCAGCGGAACGCCGACGCCCTCGCCGACGAGGCGGCGGCGGCCGTCGCGCCGCTCGCCGCGATCCGCGAGGAGTGGCCGGCCATCCGCGCCGCGCCCGCGGGTTCGGAGGTCGCGGACCGCACGATCGAGCGGGTGTCCGCGATCGCCGGCATCGAGGCGGGCGCCGGCCTTCGCGCGGCCTTCGATTCCGAGGGCGATCCCGTCGAGCGGGCCCGCCGCGTCGCGGCGTCGCTCCAGCGGTTCGATGCGGGACAGCGGGCCCGCGCCGCCGACCTGCTGCTGCTTGCGGCCGACGCGCACCCGACCTCGACCTCGCCGACGGTGGCCGCGATCAAGCAGCTCTCGGCGGCCGGCCGGAGGACGCTCTCGCCGCGCTCGACCCGCATCCGCGAGCCGTTCCTGCACGTGAAGGCCATCGAGCTCGCCCGCGGGCTCGCCTCGGCCCGCCCGTCCGATCCACGGGCCTCGGCCATGCTCGCCGACCTCGAGATCGAGCTCGCCGCCGAGGCCGCGAACCGGCCCGATGCCGGCCCGGTCGACTTCCGCGTCGCGCTCGAGGCGGCACGACGCGCCTCGAACCGGCAACCCCACGCGCCGTCGCGGATCCTCGACGTCGCCGATCTCGCCGCCGCCGCGGGCGACCTCGAGCTCGCGGCCGAGCGTTACCGCGCCGCCCTCGCCGCCGACGCGGCGCTCGGGCTCGATCCGGTGGTGCAGTGGTCCGCCTCGCGCGTCGCCGAGGTCGACGCGCGTCTGGCCCGCGTCGAGGCGGGCGAGGTCCCGGCGGGCTGGCCCTTCGTCGAAGGGCCGCGTTCCCCGGTCAGCCCCCGGCCTTGACCTCGGCCTTGACCTCGGCCTTGACGGTTTCCTTGATGGGGCCCTTCGCGGCGGCGATCGCGTCGAGCACCTGCTGCGGCGTGTAGCTGTCGCTCTTGAGCGTCTCGCGCCCGTCCGGGCCGAGCACGACGAGCAGGGGGATCGTCACGCGACCGACCTCCTTGAGCAGGGCGTTCCCCGCCTCGTTGTTCCCGGTGAGGTCGATCTTGATCGCCGCGACGCCCGCGCCGTTCAGGGTGTCGGCGACCGCCGGAAGGTTCAGCACGCCCGCCTCGAGGGCCTTGCAGTTGAGGCACCATTCGGCGGTGAACTCGAGCACCACCGCGTCGCCCCGCGACTTCGCCTCGGCGAGCCGCTCGGGCGTGTAATAGGTCCAGTCGACCGGGCCCTTGGCGGTCTGCGTCAGTCCCACGACCGCGCTGAGCGCAAGCACCGCGAGGCCGATCGCGGCGAAGGCGGCCTTCGCGCCGCCCGACCTCGCGACCTTGAACGTGCGGAGGAAGAGCCACCCGCCCGCGGCCATGCCGGCGAGCGAGACGATCCACCAGTGGAGGCGGCTCGGAGGATCGGGCGGCGTCACGAGGATGCCGCTGAGGCCCGCCCCGACGAAGTACGTCGCGGCCGCGAGCAGCAGCAGGCCCATCACCTGCTTGATCAGCTCGCTCGCCGGACCCGATTTCGGCATCCTCTTCGCGAGTCCCGGGAACGCCGACAGCAGGAGGTAGGGCAGGGCCATGCCGATGCCGATCGCCGCGAAGACCGTGAGCAGCGTCGAGGCCTTCTGCGTCGTCGCCCACGCGGCGGCCGCGCCCATCAGCGGCGCGGTGCACGGCGTCGAGAGGACCGCGGTCATCACGCCGAAACCGACCGAGCCGGGGATCGTGTCGTGCCGCGTCTCGATGCCGTAGACCCACTGCGGCAGCCCCACCGTGAACAGGCCCATCATGCCGAGGGCCATCACGCCGATCACCACGCCCACGCCGATGGTGAAGGCCGGATACTGGAAGAGCTGGTTCGCCGCCGTGAATCCCTGGATCGACGCGATCGCGACCGCGAGACCGAGCCAGAAGAGGACCACGCCGGCCGAGAGCGCGACGCCGAGGGCGAGGCATCGCCGACGGTTGCCCGCGGCGTTCGCGAGGCCCATGATCTTGAGCGGCAGCACCGGCAGCACGCACGGCGTGAAGTTCAGCAGCAGCCCGCCGGCCGCCGCCACCAGCAGCAGCAGCAGGAACCCGGTGCCCGCGGCGTCGATCTCGAACTCGAGGCCGAAGACGTCGAAGGTCACGAGGTCGGGGGCGACCGCGCCGGCGCGGATCTTCCCGAACGCGGTCGGGTCGACCGCCGCGAAGCGCGGGCCCGGGTCGCCCGCGGCGGGGGCCGAGGCCGCGATCGGCACGTCGAGCGCGAAATCCACCGTCGCCGGGGCCCGGCACTGCGTCGCGTCGCAGGCCTGGAAGGTCACCTCGAGCTCGAGTCGCCCCGTGCCGTCCGCGGCGCCGGCCGCGACGGTCACCGGCAGGAAGATCGCCGCGTTCCCCTCGAAGACGAGGTAGGTCCTCTCGCCCTCGCCGACGTCGGCCTGGATGCGGTGCGCCTCGGGCCACTGCGCGAATCCCGCGTTCGCCTCGAGGCCGCCGGTCGCCGACTTCACGGTGATCGCGGTGAGCACCGCGCCGTCGAACGCCGCGACCCCGTCGGGCATCGGACGCTCGTCGGTCCAGACGTGCCAGCCCGGCCGGATGTCGAGCACGATCGCGACCGGGACGTCGCTGCCCGGCCGCACCGGGCCGCCGCCCGCCCGCTCGATCGAGACGGTCACGCGGTCGCGCGAGTCGCCGAACGAGTCCTCCTCCTCGGCCGCGACGGGCGGGGCGAACGAGGGAAGCCCGGGGACACCTTGCGGGGTGCCCGCGATCGCGGCCGGGACGAGGCCGAACACGAGGGCCAGGAGAAGGGAGAGGCGGATGAGGGCGAGGCCCGAGGCGATGCGGATCATGGCGATGGGATCGGAGATCGGCCCGGCGGGCCGGCGGGATCGAGACGAGACGGTCGGGCCTCGGCCCGATCGCGTTCGGGGCGGATGGTAGAGGTCGCGACGGCCGCCTCGACGGGAATGCCGAAGTTCGATTCCCGATCCGGTCGCGTTCCGTGCCGTCGCGACTCGTCGCTGGATTTCCAGCCCTTGCCCGGAACGTTCCGATATCCGCAGGCCCGCGGCCACCATGCGACTCTTCTCCACCCGAGCCCGCCGACCCGATCGACCGCCGCACGTGCGACCGCTCGACCTCACGGCGGTCGCACGTGCGGGGGAACGCGTGGCCGCCGACGCCGATCGCGGTCGAGATGCGGTGGTCGCCGGCCTGGCCGCCTCGATGGGCCCCTCGGCCGGAGTTCCGCCCGCCTGGACGGCCGGAGACGCCGGCCGCGACGAGGAAGCGCCGGAGTGCGGGCCGCACGCCTCGGTCGAGGTCGAGCTCGGTTCGCTTCGCGTCCGGATCTCGTTCGATCGCCGGACGCGGACCGCCTGGCTGTCGCGGCTGCTCGGTCTGCCCGCCGGAGCCGACCTGACTTCAGACCTCTCGACCGAACCTTCGCCGCTCGAGCGGACGCTGTTCAGCCGCACGTTCGTCGCCCCGATCGCGAGGGCGATCGACGACCGCCGGCCGCGACCTGCCGCCGGACCGACGGCGGGGGAGTCGTGCCGTGAGACCTGGCTGTCTGCGACGGAACGCCGGCCGTTCAAGGCCTCGGAGGCGTTCCGGCTGTCGGCATCGATCCCGTCCGGCCCGGTCCGGATCCTCGTCGAGATCGCCCGCGACGATCGCTCGTCGGAGGCTCGCGAGAAGCTCGATCGCGCGCTCCGGACCGCCGCGGTTCCCCTCGTCGTCCGGCTCGTGCCGGCCGCCGCGGGCCTGTCGCTCACCGCCGGAGACCTCGCCCGTTTCGAACCCGGTGACATCCTGCTCACCGACCTTCCGGCCGCCGGGGGCCTGCCCGTCGAGTTGGCGGGTACCTCCTCGGCCGGCAGAAACGCCGATTCCAGCCTCCTGAGGGGGGCGGATGGGCCTCTCGGGACACCGCCGGGCGGTGCGCCTCGAGGCGTGGTCGGTCGGCAATCCCTCCGATCGTTGACGCTCGTTTCCGGCTCCGGCTACACTTCCGATCTTCCGTGCCGCATCGGGTCGGCCACGGGATCCGGTTTTCCGGATTCCGCGACCTGCCCGTCGGCGTCCGTCGTTCCCGTCCGCTCACGTTGGTTTCGGTGCCATGCCTCAGTCTCGCACTGTCCGCACCAATCCCCTTTCGCGTCGTCGCGACGCCGGCCTCGCCGGTGCCGCCCGACGCCTCCGCCCATGACGCCTCGTGCGTCCATGTGCGGCGGAAGTGGGACCCGGCCGTCGTCCACGGCCCGGGACCGAAGCCGGAGGATCGCCTCCTGAGGTGATCCCCCCGAGCGGCCGCCTGCAGTTCGCTGCATGCGGTGGTGGCGACGGGCCACGTGCACCCCGAGGCGGGTTCACGTGGCTCGCGTGTTTCTCCCGCCTCGCGTCCGTCCGAACCGTCAGCGTCCGACATCCCGACAACCCAAGCCGTCCGAGACTCCTCCCCATGAACGCCGAAACCCTTCGCATCCTCGACTCGATCGCCCGCGACCGGAACATCGACCGTGACCTCCTCATCCGAGACCTCGAGGAGGCGATGCGCACCGCCGCGCGGAAGCACTTCAACAGCCTCGACACCGAGGAGTTCGGCTGCGAGATGGATCGCCTGAGCGGCCGGATCACCCTCTGGCGGAACCTGCCCGAGGGCGGTCGCGAGGAGATCCCGATGGCCGCGCTCGGCCGCATCCCGGCCCAGACCGCGAAGCAGGTCATGATCCAGCGGTTCCGCGAGGACGAGCGGAACAGCCTCCTCGAGGAGTTCGCGAAGCGGCAGGGCGAGCTCGTGACCGGCGTCGCCCAGCGGTACGAGGGCGGGGCCCTCGTCGTCCAGATCGACCGGGCGGAAGGCTTCATGCCCCGCTCCGAGCAGATCCCCGGCGAGCAGTTCCAGTCGGGCGACCGGGTCCGGTGCCTGATCCTCGACGTCCGCG
>JBEIUL010000316.1:0-3652 GCA_040374395.1 Phycisphaeraceae bacterium | reverse complement strand
TCGATCGCGAACTTGCAGACGCACCGAACGCCGTTGCCGCACATCTCGCTCTCGCTGCCGTCGGCGTTGAACATCCGCATCCGCACGTCGGCGTCGCCCGGACGGCTGGGCGGCGCGACGAGGATGAGCCCGTCGCTGCCGACGCCGGTCTGGCGCACCGAGACTGCGCGGGCGAGCGCCGCCGGATCGTCGATCGGGTACGCGAACGCGTCGATGTAGACGTAGTCGTTGCCGATCCCGTGCATCTTCACGAAGCGCATGCGGCGGTTCCCTCGTCGAAAGCGGCCGCATCGTACTTCGGGTGGGCCGAGTGGTCGGCGGGGGTCGCGGCGGGCATTCGGACGAGCAGCCACGCGGCGAGCGCGGCGGCGACCAGCGTCGCGAGCTTGATGCGACGAACCGTCCGGTCGATGGGAAGCCGGTCGACCGGCAGGCCGGCGATCGCCTTCAGGTTCCCCTGCCGCCAGCGGATCGAGCCGTGCCGCCACGAGGGCCTTCGCGGATCGACGTGCGCGAGCTCGGCGACGCGGTCGAGGGCCGAGGCCGTGGCCTCGACCGCCGCAAACTCGACGATCGGCGAGCCCGACCGCCGCGAGAGTTCAGCCGCGGCGAACGCGTCGGCCTGCCGCTCGAAACGACGCGAGATCCAGCCGAGCCCGAGGAACGCCGCGACGCCGGAAAGGACGCCGCCGGCCAGTTCGAGCCGGACCGCCGCGTCGGCACCCCCGCCGACCGCCCGGAGCGACTCGTCCGCCGCCACCGCCGCGAGCGCCGCGATCGAAGCGACCGCGAGGGCCATCCACGGCAGGTGCCGCCGCTTCACGTGGGCGAGCTCGTGCTCGACCACCGCGAGGATCTCCTCGCGCGAAAGCGCCGCGAGCAGCAGGTCGCTCAGCAGGAGATACCGCAGCCGCGGCAGGATCCCCAGGATCGCGGCGTTCGCGACGAGCCCGCCGGTCGGCCAGACGTACGCCCCGGCAAGCCGCACGCGGTGGGCCGCACACGCGAGGGAGACCTCGTCCCGGACCGGCCCCGGCGGCAGCGGCCCGAGCCCGAGCGCATACCGCAGCAGGAGCGGCGAGACGAGCAGCGTCGCCACCGACGCGACGAGCGACGCGAGCGCGGCCGCGTCGGGACCGGCGACCGGGGCGACCAGCCCCTCGGCCGTCTCGCTCGCGGCGAGGATCGCGACGACCGGCACGAGGACGATCGTGATGCCGCCGCCGCGGACCCAGGCGAGCGTCGCCCGCGTCCGGCCCGGTTCGGGCCACGGCGGCAGGCCCGACTCGATGCGGTCGAGCCAGGCGAGCCGGCGGAGCCGCTGCTCGAGCGGCCAGTGGATCCACGTCGCCGCGACCATCGTCGCGACCGCGGGCAGGATCGCCACCAGCTCGTCGAGCGCCGGCACGTCGCCGATCGCGCCGCGGATCGCGCCGAGCCAACCGAACGCATGCGTCGCCGTCGCGACCGCCGCCGTCGCGATCCACGGCACGAGCCGTCGCATCCGTTCCGCCCGCGCGACCGCCCGGGACGCGACCGTCGCCGATCCGGAACCGAGGCCGGCCCGCGCCGACCGCACGATCGCCGCCAGCGCCGCGAGCGGCCCGAGCGTTCCCGCGACGAGCGTCCAGGCACACGCCCGCGCATCGACCGCGCCCCCCGCATCCCCGCGGGCGAGCAGCACCGTCCCGACGAGGATGACCAGCACGATCGGCACCGGGATTCACGCTCGTCGCACGTCCGCCTCGCTCATCGCGACGGCCGCTCGAGCGTCCCGAGATCGACCACGAACCGGTCGTGCCGGTAGAAGTCGACGTTCAGCGTGTTCGCATCGAGGCAGGTCACGGTCACGCCGTTCATCCGCGTCGAATCGGCGTACTGGAAGTCGCCGAGATGCGGACCGGCGTAGTCGCCGTTGTCGTACCTCATGCAGTGCTGGTGGAACTGGGCGATCGCCTCGTACGAGGCGTCGAACATCTCCTGCGACGCCTCGAACCGGTTGTCGCCGACCCGCACCCGCGGCGGGAACTCGAGCAGCTCGAAGCGGCCCTGCGGATCGAGCTGCAGCACGCCGCCGTACTCCGTGGCCCGATCGGCGTGGTCGCGATCGACGTAGGTGAAGAGGTGGTCGCGGACCTCGGGAGTCCGGAACGCCTGCAGCACGAGCAGCATCGCCGCCGCGTCGCCCCACGTGATCGAGCCGCGGCGGTCGAACAGCCGCTCGGTGAAGATCCCGGAATGCCCCTCGAAATCAGGGCTGTGCACCCTCCGGCCGTCGCCGCCGGTCGCCTCGTGGATCGCGCGGTAGAGCTCGTCGTCGTCCATCGTCAGCAGCTCCGGGCGATGCCGCGATGCCGCGACGACGACGGCGAGATCGCGGATCTCGAGCCCGCGCCGCCTCGACTCGGGCAGGCCGCCCACGGCCTTCCTCGCCTCCTCCCAGAAGCCCGCGCGTTGGGGGGTGCACAGCACCCGCAGCCAGAGGACCTCCTCGCGGGTCCGCGGCAGGACCCCGAGCTCGTTCACGCCGCGGGCGAGGTCGGTGAGCATCGCGTCGCCGCCGATCGAGGCCGGGGCGGCGAGCAGGGCCCGCAGCTCGACCTCGTTGCCCTCGCGCAGGAGCAGCTCCCAGCAACGGATCCGCAGGTTCGCCTGCGTGATCGGGTTCGCGCTCCGCATCTCGTCGAGGAGCATCTTCGGCAGGTCGTTCCCGTACATCGCGACCAGCGCCTCGCGCTCGGGTCGCGGCAGCCGCTCACCATCCCACGCCGACACCGGCGCGGCCCACGCGCGGATGAGGGCGGGCGTCGCCTCGGTCCACCGATCGCGGGCGATGAGCTCGCACAGCTCGCGACGCCACTCGAGGGCGGTCATCTTGGGCAGGTTGACCTCGATCGCCTCGCGCAAGCCCTTCGGGTCGTACTCCTTGAGCCGTGCGAACGCCGCGCGGCGGGCCTCGACCACGTATCCGTCCGCGACGACCATCCGGCGCAGGGCGGCGAGGTAGCGAAGGTCCTTCGACGCCTGCGGCGACGTGTCGGCGACCCGCATCGCCTCGAGGTAGTCGCGGGCGGGCTGGCTCGGCCTCGCCAGCACCGAGACCGGGTCCTCGATCGCCTTGGTGCCGCCGCTGCACCCGAGCGGACCGACCAGGGGGAAGCCCATCGAGAGGAGCAGAGCCAACGCGGTGCGCATCGAGCGGGAAGGCATGCGGTCAGCCTACGCGTTCCCGTCGGCTTCGCGGGTACGGATGGGTATGATCAAATCCGTGCCCGACCGACGCCCCGGCAAGCCTCCTCCCGCCCCCGACGCGGCCGACTCCCTGCGGACGCGGGTCGAGGCGGTCGT
Organism: Phycisphaeraceae bacterium; assembly: GCA_040374395.1. Taxonomy (GTDB): domain Bacteria; phylum Planctomycetota; class Phycisphaerae; order Phycisphaerales; family SM1A02; genus JBEIUL01. Next base: position 304 of record JBEIUL010000316.1, on the reverse strand, counting down.
GGCGATGATCCGCCCGGCGGTCCAGGCCGACGGCGGCGACGTCCGGGTGCTCGATGTTTCCGACGACGGCGTGGTCCGACTCAAGTTCTCGGGGGCGTGCGTGGGGTGTCCGTCCATGCCGGTGACCCTCCAGCACGGGATCGAGCGGAACGTCCGCGAAAAGGTTCCCGAGGTTCGGGCCGTCGTCGCCGAGACCTGACCCCGGCCCTCCCCCGACCACGACGGAGCGGTTGCCGGATTCCGGTCGGTTCCGGCTTCCCACCCCCCCCCCTACACACCCTCCCACACCCACCCTCCCCTACAC
>JBEIUL010000424.1:0-2554 GCA_040374395.1 Phycisphaeraceae bacterium | reverse complement strand
ATCTGCGCCTCCATGCCCTTGCCGTTCGTGAGGGTCCAGAGGTGGACGGGCGTGCCTTCGACCGCGCCCCAGTCGGCCTTCGAGATCGAGCCCGCCGGGGACGATCCGGGCGAGATCGAGGCGCAGCCGGCGAGCAACGCGGCAGCGGCGAGCGGGGCGAGCAGGACGGGAAGTTCGGTCAGGTTCATGGAGAGTCTCCGGTGGGGAACGGTTCCGTGCATCAGGTCGCCCCGCCCGCGACGCGGCGGGCGAGGCGGCGGGCCGAGAGTCGCCGCACGAGCTCGTCGGCCGCGACGCCCACGAGGAGCACCGCGCCGATCACCGCGAACTCGAGCTGCGACGGCAGGCCGACGAGGATGATCGTGTTCCGCAGCACCTGCAGCGTCGCGGCGCCGAAGACGATGCCGGTGACGCTGATCTCGCCGCCCCGCAGGCTGCATCCGCCGAGCACCGCCGCGGCGATCGCGTAGAGCTCGTAGAAGTTGCCGAAGTCCGAGGGCTGGGCGCTGCCGATGTCGAAGATGAAGAGCATGCCGCCGAAGCCGGCGAGCAGGCTGCACGTGACGTACGAGAGCGTGACGAGGCGGTCGGTGGGGACGCCGCTGTAGCGGGCGGCGCTCTCGTTGCGGCCGGTCGCGAGCAGCCAGCGGCCCCAGACCGTGCGGTGCAGGAGGAACGCGAGGGCGATCGCCAGCAGCGCCGCGGGAATCACCGTCGCGGGCAGCTGGAACTCGCCGAGGCCGGGAATCGGGAACCGCGCGAGGGCGATCGAGCGGACCTCGCCGAACTCGCCCTGGAAGCCCTGCGACTGGTCGCCGGTGATCCAGCGGGCGATGCCGCGGTAGAGCAGCAGCCCGCACAGCGTCACGAGAAAGGGCTGGAGTCTCAGTTTCGTGACGAGAAGCCCGTGGAAGAGCCCGATCGCCGCCGAGATCGCCAGCACGAACGGGATCGCCTGCATCGGCGTCCACTCGCGCTCGACGAGCAGCCACGGCACGAGGATGCCGGTCAGGCAGACCACCGAGCCGATCGAGAGGTCGATCCCCCCCGCCACGATGACCACGCCGGCCCCGAGGGCGAGGATGGCGTACAGGGCGGTGCGGTTCGTGAGCTGCATCAGGTTGATGCCGGTCAGGAAGTTCTCGCCCTTGAACGCCGCGAAGATGAAGATCGCCGCGAAGATCGCGATGATGCCGAGGGCCTTCCTCATGCCGCCTCCTGCCGCGGGCCGCCACCCGTCGCGAGCCGCATGATCGCGAGTTCGGTCGCGTCGGCGGCGGGAAGCTCGCCGACGAGCGAGCCCTCGTGCAGCACGAGGATGCGGTCGGCGAGCATGAGGATCTCCTCGAGCTCGCTCGACGCGAAGACGACCGCGCTGCCCGCGTCGGCGAGGCGGCGGACCTCGCCGTGGATCTCGGCCCGGGCCCCGACGTCGACGCCGCGGGTGGGCTCGTCGAGCAGCAGCACCCGCGGGTCGACCGCAAGCCACCGGCCGAGCACGGCCTTCTGCTGGTTGCCGCCCGAGAGCGTGCCGACGCGACGCGACGGCTGCGCCGGCCGCAGCGACACGCGGTCGATCATGCGGGCGACGAGCGAACCCTCGCCGCGGCGGTCGACGGTGCCGACGCGGCGATTACGGCCAAGCCAGGCGAGCGAGACGTTCATCGCGACGGGATTCTCGAGGAAGAGGCCATGGCGGGCGCGATCCTCGGGCACGATCGCGACGCCAGCCCGGACGCGGCGGGCGGCGCCGGCCGGAAGCGCGACGCCGTCGACCTCGACTCGGCCCTCGTGACGGGTCACGCCGGCAATCGCCTCGAGGGTCTCGGTGCGGCCGGCGCCGACGAGGCCGGCGAGGCCGACGATCTCGCCCGCCCGCACCGCGAACGAGATCGGAAGCGACCGCCGCGACCGGGTGTGGACGCTCACCAACCCCTCGATCTTCAGGCGCACGCGGGCGTCGGCCGCGACCGACCGCCGGGCCGCCTTCGCGAGGTCGCGTCCGACCATGAGCCGCTCGAGCGTCGCCCGGTCGAACTCGCCGCGGGCCAGCTCGCCGGTCTTGCGGCCGTCGCGCAGCACGACCGCCCGATCGGCGATCCGCAGCACCTCGTCGAGGTGGTGCGAGACGAAGACCACCGCGACGCCGCGGCCCCGCAGCTCGTCCATGATCGCGAGCAGCCGGTCGGTCTCGCGCGACGACAGGCTCGAGGTCGGCTCGTCGAGGATCAGCACCCGCGCCTCGCACGACAGGGCCTTCGCGATCTCGACGAGCTGCCGCTGGGCGATCGGCAGCGTTCCGCACGGCGTGCCGGGATCGAGCGCGAGCCCGACCCGATCGAGCCACCTCCTCGCCTCGCGCCGCATCGCCGCCCGATCGAGGATGCCGAAGCGGCTCGGCTCGCGGCCGAGGAAGATCGAGCCCGCGAGGTCGCGGTTCTCGGCGAGATTCAGTTCCTGGTGCACCAGGGCGATGCCCGCCCGCGTCGCGTCGCGCACGCCGTCGAGCCGCAGCGGGCTCGCGACGCCGTCGTCGCCGACCGCCTCGAGCGAT
>JBEIUL010000051.1:0-9789 GCA_040374395.1 Phycisphaeraceae bacterium | reverse complement strand
GACGGCAATGGTGAACTCGACGCCGTCGAACTGCTGCGGAAGATCCCCGGCGACAGCGGCGAGCACGGCCCGCACGCCGTCGAGATCGGCCCCGACGGGATGATCTACGTCGTCTCGGGGAACCACACGCAACTGCCCGAACCCGAGCGTTCGACGCTCGCCCGGTCGTGGAAGGAAGACCACCTTCTGCCCCGCATGTGGGACGCGAACGGCCACGCGGTGGGGATCCTCGCGCCCGGCGCGTGGATCTGCCGCACCGACGCCGACGGCAAGACCTGGGAACTCGTCTCGATCGGGATGCGCAACCCCTACGACATCGCCTTCAATGCCGACGGCGAGCTCTTCACCTACGACGCCGACATGGAATGGGACATGGGCGCGCCGTGGTACCGGCCCACGCGGCTCGGGCACGCGGTGAGCGGATCCGAGTTCGGTTGGCGCAGCGGCTCAGGCAAGTGGCCGACGTGGTACCCCGACTCGCTGCCGGCGACGATCGACATCGGGCCGGGCTCGCCGACCGGGCTGCTCGCGGGCACCGACCTCGCGTTCCCGGCGCCGTGGCGGAATGCGCTCTACCTGCTCGACTGGACGTTCGGCACGATGCACGCGGTGTTCCTCGAGCCGGACGGGGCGAGCTACAAGGCGCGTCGTGAGGAGTTCCTGAGCGGAAAGCCGCTGCCGCTGACCGATGCCGTGGCCTCGCCGAAGGATGGCGCGATGTACTTCGCGGTCGGCGGGCGGAACGCGGCGAGCGCGATCTACCGCGTACGGGCGACGGCGCCGGCGGGGCCGAGGCCCGGGCCGGATGCGAGCTTCGCCGAGGCGCGAAAATCCCGACGCGATCTCGAGGCGTTCCATCGCGAGGGCGCGCCGACCGGGGCGGTCGATGCGGCGCTCGCCCGGCTCGGCGACCCCGATCGCTTCCTCCGCTGGGCCGCCCGGACCGCGCTCGAGCACCAGCCGACCGAGCGATGGGCGACGCAGGCTATCGCGCTGCCGTCGAATCTCGCACGGATCGAGGCGTGTGTCGCGCTCGCCCGCGTCGGGTCGAGCACCGACCAGCCGCGGATCCTCGAGACGCTTGCCGCGATCGACTGGAGTTCCGCCACCGTCGACGAGCGCCGCATGTGGCTCCGAGCCCTCGCGCTCACCGTCATCCGCCAGGGCCTTCCGCCTGACGACGTTCGCATCCGCCTCGTAGCCCGCCTCGAGCCGCTCTATCCGTGCGACGACTTCGCCGCGAACCGCGACCTGTGCGATCTCCTTGTCGCCCTCGGCTCGCGAACCGTCGTGGCCCGGGCCATCCCGCTGCTCGAGCGCCAGGACACCGCGGTCGAGCCGGTCGACGAAAACCTGCTCGCCCGCAGCGACGGCTACGGACCTGCGATCCTCAAGATGATCGCGGCGAGCCCGCAGCGCGAGCAGATCCACGTCATCGCGAGCCTCCGCACCGCGAAGGACGGCTGGACGGATGACCTCCGCGAGCGCTACTTCCGCTGGTTCACGCGGGCCGCCCGTACGTCGGGCGGGCATCGTTCAAGGGCTTCCTCGAGAAGATCCGCCAGGACGCCCTCGCGAACGTGCCCGCCGAGCGGCGCGAGCGGTTCGACCGGCTGTCGCGCGAGGAGCTTCCGATCGTCGCCGACGCGCCGCGGCCGCAGGGCCCCGGCCGGCAGTGGACGCTCGACGAGGTCGTCGCCGTCGCGGGCGAGCCGCACCGCGGTCGCGACTTCGCCCGCGGCGAGGCGATGTACCGGGCGGCGGCCTGCGCCGCGTGCCACCGCTTCGCGGCGTTCCCCGGCGACGGCGCGGGCGGCCCCGACCTGACCGGCGTCGGCAACCGCTTCGGCCCGCGGGAGCTCGCCGAGGCGATCGTGTCGCCGAGCGCGACCGTCAGCGACCAGTACCGCTTCACCGAGTTCGAGCTTTCCGATGGGCGTCTCGTGGTCGGCCGCCTGCTGTCCGAAGAGAACGGCACCGTCCGCCTCGCCGAGAACCTCCTCGCCCCGCAGGCCCTTACCGAACTCGACGCCGCGACGATCGTCGCCCGCCGCCCTGCCACCGTCTCGCCGATGATGGCCGGCCTCGTCGATCCGCTGTCGCGCGACGAGCTCGCCGACCTGATCGCGTATCTCCAGTCGGGCGGCGACCCGCGCGCTCCAGCGTTCGCCCGCTGAGGCGCGGGTCCGCTACCCTTCGGGTCCCATGGCCGCCATCGAACCCTTCGTCGGCGAGGAACTCCTCGCCTTCCCGCCCGATCGGGTGCTGCACGCCCTCAAGCACGTCGAGCTCGTCTCGAAGCACATGGCCGACGTGCAGAGCGTCGAGCGGGTCGACGACCGGACGCTGAAGCTGGTCGTGCGTCCGGGTTTCAGCTTCATCCGCGGCACGCTGCGGGTGACCATGACGCTCGACGAGAAGGTGCCCGGCAAGACCATCGTGCAGACGGCGAAGTCGGAAGGCATCGGCATGTCGATGACCATCGAGAGCACGATCACGCTCGAGCCGGACGGCGCCGGCACCAAGGCCCGCTACGAGGCCCGCGTGACCGAGCGGAAGGGCCTCGTCTCGGCGATCGGCCCGTCGCTCATCAAGGCCGCCGCCGACAAGACGCTCAAGGACGGCTGGGAAGCGGTGCGGAAGACGCTGGCGGGCTGATCAACCGCGCCCGCATCTCGCGATGGCCGCCTGGAGCTGCTCGCGACGCTGGTCCCGGGGTCCCGTGAGTTCCACCAGCAGCGGCGAGTTCGCCGACGGCATCACCGCGAAGCGCCCCTCCCGGTAGATCTGCTTGAAGATCGCGTCGACCCGATCTCGATACTCGAGGTCGACGGGACGGATCCCGTCGTCCTCCATCGCGACCGGCCATCGCTTCGACTCGGGCACGAAGGCGAGGATATCGAGCCGTTCAAGCGACTCCCGCACCGCGGGAACCATCGACTCCACGAAAGCGTCGTCGATGTCGGTGGTTCCGCAGTCGGCGGTGAACTGCGAGTAGGCGAGATAGTCCACCGGCGCCCGGTCGAACACGACATCGGCCTCGCTGGTGGCGTAGCGGTTGACCCGCGAGATGCAGTAGTAGAGCTGGATGCCGTTGTGCAACCGTGTCGACGCGTCTCGAAACCGGATCTCATACGGGCCGTGCAGCCCCAGCGCCCGGTAGGGCTCCTCCTCGCGAAGGTAGCCTTGATGGGTCGCGACCCAATCGTTGACCACCGTGGACTTACCAAGCGAGTGCGAGCCGGAGACGGCGATACGCATGCAGGGAAGCCCCGAGCGCCTTACTTGAACGCCTCGAACTCCTTGCCGAGGAGCTTGGCGCCCATCTTGAGCTTCATGACCTCGTCGGTGCCCTCGTAGATGCGGCACACGCGGACGTCCTGCAGGTGGCGGAACGGGCGATAGAGCTCGCTCCAGCCGCGGCCGCCGAAGATCTGCACCGCGTGGTCGGCGGCCTCCCAGGCCGCGTTGCTCGCGAAGAACTTCGCTTGCGCGACCTTGTAATCGGCGTCGCCGAGAAGAGCCTTGTCGCCGGGGTTGTCATCCGAGAGCTGCTTGGCGAGGGCGGCCCGCTCGATCATCGCCTCGCTCGTGGCCCGGGCCATCTCGATCTTCGCGAGGTGGTCCTGGACGAGCTGGTGCCGGCCGATCTCCTTGCCGTGCTGGTGGCGGGTCCTCGCCCATTCGATGCACTCGGAGAGGCAGTCCTCGATCGAACCGAGGCAGCCCGAGGCGACCGAGAGCCGGCCCGAGACCAGGGTGTGCATCGCGATGCGGAAGCCCTCGCCTTCCTTGCCGAGCATGTTGTCGCCGCGGATCACGTGCTCGTTCATCGAGAACATCGCGGTATCGCAGGTGTACATGCCGGGCTTCGAGTGGAGCTGCTCCTTCTCGAAGGTCGAGCCTGCGGTGTCGACGATGATCGCGCTCATGCGGCGGTCCTCGCCGGTCGCGCCCTCGGGGAACGCGAAGACGATGACCGCGTCGGCGATCGACCCGTTCGAGATCAGGTACTTCACGCCGTTCATCACGAGCTTGTCGCCCTCGCGGCGGTAGGTCGTGGTGCCCTCGAGCGGATTCGAGCCCGCATCGGGCTCGGTGAGGCCGAACGCGAGGATCAGGTCGCCGGCCGCCGACTTCGGCAGGTAGCGCTGCTTCTGGTCCTCGGTGCCGTACTTCATGATCGGGTACTGGCCGATCGACGACTGGCCGCTGAAGAAGGTCCGCGGCCCCGAGCCCTCGCGGTTGATGCGGGCGAGCATGCGGGCGTAGGTCAGGCTGTCGCAGCCGCGGCCGCCGTACTTCTTCGGGACCGGGATGCCGCAGATCCCGTGCTTCTTGGCGAGCGAGGCGATGGCCGGGTTGAACTCGCGCTCGAGGTACTTGATCTCCTCGATGGGCCGCAGCTCCTGGCAATAGGCCTCGACGTCGGCGATGAGCCGGGCGCGATCCTCGTCGGTGAAGCGGTCGGTCGTGGCGGACGGGGCGGGAGCGGTCGAAAGGGCGTTCGGGCTCATGGGGAAGATCCTAGCTTCGGACAACGGGGAGAAGAGGGTTCATCGGCCGGAAACGACCCGCGACCGCTGCGGTCGGGCCGCCGTCGCGCGGTCGCGGACGGGCGGATCCGGGCGGTTACAGGACACCGAGCCGGGCGGGACGGCTCCGATCGCTACCTTTCGTCACGCAGCCACGGAGCGACTCGTGTCCGACGAATTTTCCTGGAACCTTCCTTACCCCTCGCAACGCCAGCCGGCGCTGGGCGATGCCGCGGTCGCGACGAGCCAGCCGCTCGCGACCGAGGCGGGCCTCGAGATGCTCCGCCGCGGCGGTACCGCCATCGATGCCGCGATCGCAGCCGCGGCGGCGCTCACCGTCGTCGAACCCACCACGAACGGCATCGGCGGCGATGCGTTCGCGATCGTGCACGCCGACGGCGCGATGCACGGTTTCAACGGCTCAGGACGGTCGGCCGCGGCGTTCGATCCGGCGTCTGTGGCGGGCATGACCGAGTTCCCGCGGCAAGGCTGGCTTCCGGTGACGGTTCCGGGGCAGATCGGGCTGTGGGAAGCCCTGCACGCGAGATTCGGACGACTGAAGTTTCGCGAGCTCTTCGAGCCTGCGGTTCGCCATGCCCGCGAGGGCTACCTCGTCGCGCCGCTGACCTCCGGTCTCTGGAAGCGGGCGATCCGCGCCCACGCCAGCCAGCCCGAGTGGTTGAAGACCTTCACGATCGACGGCAAGGCCCCCGAGCCCGGCCAGCGAATGCGCCTGCCCGATCACGCCCGGACGCTCGAGGCGATCGGATCGGGCGGCGCCGAGGATTTTTACCGCGGCGAGATCGCCCGTCGCATCGTGGACGCCGCCCGCGCCGCGAACGCCCCGCTTGCGGCCGCCGATCTCGCGACGCATCTCGATCGGGTCGGCGATGACTGGTGCGGAACGATCTCGGTGCCGTACCGCGACTACCGCCTGCACGAGATCCCGCCGAACGGCCAGGGCCTCGCGGCCCTCGTGGCCATGGCGATTCTCGCCCGCTTCGACCTGCCGGCGCTCGACCCCGATTGCCCCGACGCGACGCACCTGCGGATCGAGGCCACCAAGCTTGGCTTCCTCGTGGCGCATCGCGAAGTCGCCGACGCGTCGCGGATGCGGACGACCGTCGACGAGCTGCTCGCCCCCGCCGCGATCGACGCCCTCGCCGCCCGCATCGATCCGGGCCGGGCCGGTGACTTCCATGCGGGCGTCCCGAAGCCCGGCGGAACGGTCTACCTGTGCACCGCCGATCGCGAGGGCCGCATGGTCTCGCTCATCCAGAGCAACTACACCGGCTGGGGCTCGGGCATCGTCATTCCCGGCACGGGCATCGCGATGCAGAATCGCGGGGCGTGCTTCACGCTCGAGCGCGGCCATCCGAATGCGGCGGCGGCCGGCGTGCGGCCCTACCACACGATCATCCCCGGGTTCCTCACGCGGGACACTTCCGCGAATGGCTCGCGGGCGTCGAAGCCCGCCATGGCCTTCGGCGTGATGGGCGGCTTCATGCAACCACAGGGCCACGTGCAGGTCGCGTGCCGCGTGATCGATCACCGGCAGAACCCGCAGGCGGCTCTCGATGCTCCGCGATGGCAATGGCTCGAAGGGCGACGGATCGACCTCGAAAAGGGCTGGGATTCCGCCACGATCGACGCACTTCGGAATCGAGGTCACGAGATGGACATGGCCCGGGAACCTTCGGTCGCCTTCGGCCGGGGGCAGGCGATCGCCGTTCTTCAGGACGGGGGTTACGTCGCGGCGAGCGATCTGCGGGCGGACGGACACGCCGGGGTGGCGTGAGGACTTTTGCTAGTACCGGACTAGACAAAGTCCATGGAAATGCATAATCCCAGCCCCATGCGATCCATCGCGCACGTCGTCAACCTGGCGCCGGACAACGAGGCCACCCGCAAGTCTTACTTGCACGTGGCCCAGCCGGTCACCGCGCGATCGATGAGCGCGGCCCGCGACCGCGTGGCCGAGCCGATCGACGTCGAGCTGCTCGCGGTGCGTCATCGCACCGAGACGGGACCGCTGCCGGCCGGCTTCCGCGAGCTGAAGCCGATCGCGACCTACGCGTGGGAGCACCTGCCCGAGATCTCCGATCCCGCGATCCGCCGAAACTTCATCCGGCTCGGGGACGTGCTCGGGGCCGCCCACGAGGAGTCCGATTCCGAGTGGCTCGTCTACACGAACTCGGACATCGGCCTCCAGCCGCATTTCTATCGCGAGATCGCCGACCGCATCCGCGGCGGCTGGGATGCGTTCTGCATCAATCGCCAGGACCTCCCGAAGGCGTGGAGGGGCCAGACGCTCGATGCCGACCACCTCGAGACGATCTGGGAGGCGCCGGGCTTCGCCCATCGTGGCATCGACTGCTTCGTCTTCCGGCGTGAACTCGTGCCGAAGCTCGATCTCGGCGACGTCTTCATCGGCGCGCCGCCCGTCGGGCTGGTGCTCATGCAGCAGATCCGGAAGCACGCGCGGAACTTCGGCTGGATCAAGACCGGACGGCACACCTTCCACCTCGGCAGCGATCGTGCCTGGCGACAGTCCATGAGCTCGCCGTACGCGAGGGCCAACCTGCGGGCCGCCCAGGGGCGGTTCGAGCCGCAGCGGCTGCAGCTTCCGCTCGGCGTGCGGCTCTGGCGTCGCCTGCGACGCTCGATCGGCCTGAATCCGACGGCCTGAACGCCGCTCGCCGGCTCGCCCAAAGGTTCTCGGCCGCAGCCGACGCGTCTCGATGACCTCGAGGATCGGCCGGGGAATCCCTCCATTGGTATCCTGCCCGGCCCGATGGATGACGGGGATTTTCCCGTCGTCCATCGCCTTCCACCCTCAGGTCCGACCATGCCGAAGACGATCGCCTTCAAGACCGAGATCGAGCGCCTGTCCATCCTCGACGAGCACGGGAACTTCGACGAGAAGCTCGGCAAGGGTCTCATCCCCGACGCCGACCTCCTGAAGCTCTACGAGGCGATGGTCGCCTGCCGCCACCTCGACGAGGTCGCGTTCAAGCTGCAGCGCTCGGGCCGCATGGGCACCTACCCGCAGAACATGGGTCAGGAGGCCACGAGCCTCGGGGCGTCGTACGCCCTGAACAAGGACGACTGGCTGGTCACCTGCTATCGCGAGAACTGCGGCCTCTTCTGGCGCGGCGTCCCGATGGAGTCGATCCTGCTGCACTGGATGGGCGACGAGCGCGGCAACGCGATGCCCAGGCCGCACCACGCGACGCCCATCGCGGTTCCGATCGGCACGCAGATGCTGCACGCGACCGGCCTCGCGTGGGCCGCGAAGTACCGCGGCGAGAAGCGGATCGCCTGCACGTTCTTCGGCGACGGCGCGACCAGCGAGGGCGACTTCCACGAGGCGTGCAACTTCGCCGCGAACCTCGACATCCCGGTGGTCTTCGTCTGCCAGAACAACTTCTGGGCGATCTCGGTGCCCGGGAAGATCCAGTGCTCGGCGCCGACGCTGGCCCAGCGCGGCCTCGCCTACGGCATGCCGTGCCTGCAGGTCGACGGGAACGACATCTTCGCGACGACCAAGGCCGTCCGCGACGCCGCCGAGCATTGTCGCACGACCTCGAAGCCCTTCTTCATCGAGATGGTCACCTACCGCCTCGGTGACCACACCACCGCCGACGACGCCCGCCGCTACCGCGACCAGGCCGAGGTCGACGCGTGGAAGGCGAAGGATCCGATCAAGCGGCTCAAGCTGCATCTCGAGCGGCAGAAGATCTGGGACGCGAAGAAGGAGGAGGCCCTCGCCGCGAAGGTCGAGGCCGACATCGCCGCCGCGGTCTCGCGGGCGGAGAACATCGAGACCCCGCACGCCGTCGACTTCTTCAACAGCATGTACGAGGAGCTGCCCGCCGACCTCGTCAAGCAACGCGAGACCATGCAGACCCATTCGCTCGGGCAGGACCCGTCGGAGATCGCCGGCGCCCCGCACCTGAACGAGACTCCCGCGTCGGCCCACTGAACCGCCCTTCAACCGCACACGACCATGGCGAACCTCACCCTAGTCCAGGCCATCAACCTCGCCCTGATCCAGGAGATGGAGAAGGACGACCGCGTGCTCCTCCTCGGCGAGGACGTCGGCGCCAACGGCGGCGTCTTCCGCGTGACCGAGGGCCTGCAGAAGCGATTCGGCGACCACCGCGTCGTCGACACCCCGCTCGCCGAGAGCGGCATCATCGGCACCGCGATCGGGCTCGCGATGGCGGGCCTGCGGCCGGTGCCCGAGATCCAGTTCGAGGGCTTCCTCGGACCGGCCTACGACCAGATCTGCTCGCATGCGGCCCGGATGCGCACCCGCACCCGCGGGGCGTTCCCGGTCCCGCTGACCATCCGCGTTCCGGTCGGCGGCGGCATCCATGCCCCCGAGCTGCACAGCGACTCGCCCGAGGCGATCTACGCCCACACCCCGGGCCTCAAGGTCGTCATGCCGAGCTCGCCGTACGACGCGAAGGGCCTGCTCATCGCGTCGATCCGCGATCCCGACCCGGTCATCTTCTTCGAGCCGAAGCGGATCTACCGCGCGATCCGCGAGGAGGTCCCCGAGGACGAGTACGTGCTTCCGCTCGGCAAGGCCCGCACGGTCTGCGAGGGCGACGAGCTCACCATCGTGAGCTGGGGCGCCAGCGTCGTGCAGTGCATGCAGGCCATCGAGAAGAGCGGCCGCTCGATCGAGCTGGTCGACCTCCGCACCATCTATCCCTTCGACGTCGAGGCGGTCGAGACCAGCGTCCGCAAGACCGGCCGCTGCGTGGTCGTCCACGAGGCCCCGCTCACCTGCGGCCTCGGCTCGGAAATCTCGGCCCGCATCATGGAGAAGTGCTTCCTGCACCTCGAGGCCCCGGTCCAGCGGGTCGCGGGCTTCGACACCATCATGCCGTACTACAAGCTCGAGCTCGAGTACATGCCCGACGCGAACCGGGTGGTTCGGGCGATCAACGACACGCTCGCGTACTGAACGCGTACCTTTCCGCCGGAGATCTCGCATGGCCGGAATGAAGCAACCCGCCGACAAGAGCCACTTCCTGCTGCCGGACCTCGGCGAGGGGCTGGCCGAGGCCGAACTCATCCGCTGGACGGTGAAGCCCGGCGACGCGGTGAAGGAAAGCCAGACCATCGCCGAGATGCAGACCGACAAGGCCCTCGTCGAGGTGCCGTCGCCGTGGGCGGGCACGATCTCTGAGCTCTGCGGCAAGGAAGGCGAAGTCATCAAGGTCGGCGCGGTGCTGGTTCG
>JBEIUL010000014.1:0-15128 GCA_040374395.1 Phycisphaeraceae bacterium | reverse complement strand
GTGGCCGCAGTTCCGCAGCCCGCTGCTCTGGGACGTCTTCGCGGTCTCGACCTACTTCACGGTTTCGCTGCTCTTCTGGTACACGGGCATGGTGCCCGACCTCGCGACCCTCCGCGACCGGGCCAAGGGCCGCCTGCAGCAGCTCGCCTACGGCATCTTCGCCCTCGGCTGGCGGGGCTCGAACCGCCACTGGCACCGCTACGAGGTCGCGTACCTCCTGCTTGCCGCCCTCTCGACGCCGCTGGTGCTCTCGGTGCACTCGGTGGTGTCGTTCGACTTCGCCACCAGCCAGCTGCCCGGCTGGCACACCACGATCTTCCCGCCCTACTTCGTGGCGGGCGCGATCTTCAGCGGATTCGCGATGGTGGTGACCCTCGCGGTGCCGGCCCGGGAGATGTTCGGCCTCAAGGACATCATCACCCTGCGGCACCTCGACAACATGAACAAGATCATCCTGGTGACGGGCACCATGGTGGGGTACGCCTACTCGATGGAGTTCTTCATCGCGTGGTACTCGGGGGCCCTCTACGAGAAGTTCGCCTTCATCAACCGGGCCTTCGGCCAGTACTGGTGGGCCTACTGGATCATGGTGAGCTGCAACGTCATCACCCCGCAGCTCTTCTGGTTCAAGGCCCTCCGCACGAGCATCCCGATCATGTTCGTCCTCAGCCTGGTGGTGAACATCGGGATGTGGTTCGAGCGGTACGTGATCATCGTCTCGAGCCTCGCGAACGACTTCCTCCCGACCTCCTGGGGCCTCTTCACCCCGACCTGGGTCGACATCGGGACGATGCTCGGGGCGTTCGGCCTCTTCTTCACGCTGTTCCTCCTCTTCTGCCGCTTCCTGCCCATGATCGCCATGGCCGAGGTCAAGGCCATCATGCCGCAGGCGGATCCGCACCATCACGGCCACTCGACCGACTCCGGCGGGTCGGGCGGCCATGGCGGGGCCCACTGACATGAGCACCCTCACCAAGACCACGGGCACCGCGGGGCAGGAAGCCCCGCCCGAGATCACCGGGGCGAGCCGGCTCTACGGCCTGCTCGCCGAGTTCACCACCCCGGGCGACGCGATGGCCGCCGCCGAGAGGGTCCGCGATGCGGGCTACCGGTGGTGGGACGTCTGCACGCCGTTCCCGGTGCACGGGATGGACAAGGCGATGGGCATCCGGCGGACGATCCTGCCGGTCATCGTCTTCTTCGCCGGCATGTCGGGCACGATGGCCGCCTTCATCCTGCAGTGGTTCACGATGGGCACCGAGACGCCGATCTGGGCCCTGGTATGGGTGACCGGCTACCCGTACCTCATCTCGGGCAAGCCGCTCATGAGCCTGCCCGCGTTCATCCCGGTGATTTTCGAGGTGACCATCCTCTTCGCGGCCCTCACCACGGTGTTCGGGATGTTCATCATGAACAGCCTGCCGCGGCTCCACCATCCGCTGTTCCAGAGCGACCGCTTCCGTCGCGTCACGAACGACCGCTTCTTCGTGGTGATCGAGGCCCGCGACCCGAAGTTCATCCGCGGGAAGACCGAGTCGTTCCTCCGCACCCTCAACCCGATCTCGATCGAGGCGGTCGACGAATGAGCCTGCCTCCCCGCATCTTCATCTTCACGGGGGCGCTGCTCGCCCTCCTGCTGCTCGTCCCGCCGTTCGTGATCGCCCGCGTGCGTGCGGTCCCGTCGCAGGGCCGGCCCATCCACATCTTCTGGGACATGGACTTCCAGCCGAAATTCAAGGCCCAGTCGGAGAACACGCTCTTCGCCGACCGCCGGGCCGCCCGGCCCGAGATCGCGGGCACCGTCGCCCTCGGCGAGGCGAACCTCGACGTGAACCTGCACGACGGCGTCGCCGGCGGGTCGTGGGCCACCGCGGTCCCGGCGTCGCTGGCCGTCGACGAGAAGTTCCTCGAGCGCGGCCAGCAGCGGTTCAACATCTACTGCGCGGTCTGCCACGGGTACTCGGGCTTCGGCGACGGCGTCGTGAACCGCCGGGCCCTCGACCTCATGGCGAACTCGAACGGCCCGGTGCAGGGCACCGCGTGGGTCGCGGCGAAGAGCCTGCACGACCCGACGGTGCGCGAGCAGCCGATCGGCCAGATCTACAACACCATCAAGAACGGCGTCCGCAACATGGCGGGCTATGCCGCCCAGATCCCGGTCGAGGACCGGTGGGCGATCGCCGCGTACGTCCAGGCCCTGCAGGTCAGCCAGGACGCGACCATCCAGGACGTTCCCCCCGACCGTCGCGAGGCCTTGATCAAGCGATGAGCAGTTCCCACGCCCATTCCGTCCCGGCCGACCTTTCCGGCCGCAGCCTCAACCTCTCGGCCTCGGCCGGCGGCCTGCAGGTGGCCGCCCTCGGCGTCGGGGTCGTCGCGCTCGGCCTCTCGATCGCCGCCGGCAAGCTCGGCTGGTTCGGGTCGACCGAGACCGACCTGTGGCGCTCGTGGCTGCAGAACTTCATGTTCACGCTGCAGATCCCGCTGGGCTGCCTGTTCTTCGTCTTCATCCAGCACCTCACCCGGGCCGGCTGGAGCGTGACGGTCCGCCGTCCCGCCGAGGCGATCGCGAACAACCTCACCTGGATCTGGGTGCTCTTCCTCCCGATCGCCTGGCTCTTCTGGTCGGGCAAGGCGGGCACGGTCTTCCCGTGGGCCGACCTCGAGACGCTCCGCGCGAACCATCCCGAGGAGGCGTACATCGTCGAGAAGAAGGTCGCCTACCTCAACCCGTCCTTCTTCTGGATCCGGGCGACCTGCTACTTCGTGATCTGGGCGGTGCTCGCGAGCTTCTTCTTCCGCCAGAGCTGCCGGCTCGGCCGCACGGGCAACGTGTCGTACGCGCTCCAGATGCAGAAGGCCTCGACGGTGACCGCGATCCTCTTCGGCCTCACCGTCACCTTCGCGGCGTTCGACTGGATGATGTCGCTCGCACCGGCCTGGTTCAGCACCATGTTCGGCGTGTACGCGTTCTGCGGCTGCGCCACCGCGGGCTTCGCCGCCCTCATCCTCTGCTGCGTCCGCCTCCAGGCGACCGGCCACCTCGTCGGCTGCATCAACGGCGAGCATTACCAGGACCTCGGGAAGTTCCTCTTCGCCTTCGGCATGGTCTTCTGGGCCTACATCGGGTTCAGCCAGTACATGCTGATCTGGTACGCGAACATCCCCGAGGAGACCGGTTGGTTCCTCGCCCGCCAGTTCGGCGACTGGGCGTGGGTCAGCGCGGCCCTTCTTTTCGGACACTTCGTCGTCCCGTTCGTCGGGCTCATCTCGCGTTGGCCCAAGCGCAACCCAAAGATCCTTGCCGCGTTCGCGGTGTGGATGCTCGCGTTCGCGTGGCTCGACACCTATTGGCTCGTGATGCCGCACGTTCCGGCGGATCTGGCCACGTTCTCGACCTACGCTGAGGCGGCGGAAAAGTACGCCGGCGAGAAGACCCACCTGTCGAACCCGCTCAACTATCTCGTGCTCATCGGGATGCTGGGCGTGCTCGTCGGGATGACCGTGAAGACCCTGCGGGGCAATCCGCTCCTGTGCGAGCGCGACCCCCGCCTGCAGCAGTCGCTCCGTTTCGAGAACATCTGACCCGGACCGCCCGACCATGGCCCACGCGAATCCCGGAAACGACCCCGTGACCACGCCCTTCGAGGCGCAGACCGACGACCCCGAGGGGGGCTCGACCTGGTTCATCTCGCTCGCGAGCGTGGTGGTCTTCATCGCGGTCGTGCTTGCCGTCTGCGTCCTGTACTTCAACGTCGAGAACCGCCTCGTCGAGGAGGTCGTGACCGACGTGCCGGTGAAGTCGTTCCAGGACGGCAAGCAGGTCCAGCTCGCCCAGCTGGCGAGCTACGAGAAGTACTCCGAGACCGATCCCGACGGGAAGACCGTCGAGCGGATCCGCATCCCGATCGACCGCGCCTTCGAGGTGGTCATCGCCCGTCAGGCCGGGGGTGCGACCAGGTGAGCCCGCTCGCGGCGATCGTCCGTCCCGCCCGCCTCGCGACGCTCGCCGTCGCGGCGGTCGTGTCGTGGGCGTCGCCGGCGGCCGCCCAGCTCAATCTCGGCGTGCCGCACGAGCTGCAGGGCGTCGACGTCGAGGAGAAGCCGAACGCCCAGGTCCCGCTCGACGCGCCCTTCGTCGCCGAGGACGGTTCGCCGATCCGCCTCCGCGACCTGATGCGGCCCGACCGGCCGGTGATCCTGCAGCTCGGCTACAACCGCTGCCCGATGCTCTGCAACCTCGTCCTGAACGGGGCGGTGAACGGGCTGAAGGGCGTCGACTGGAACGCGGGCGACCAGTTCGACCTCGTCTCGATCAGCGTCGCCCCGACCGAGACCCCCGAGCTCGCGAAGGTCAAGAAGGACGGCTACGTCCTCGAGTACGGTCGCGACGGCGCGACCCGCGGCTTCCGCTTCCTCACCGGACCCGCCGCGAGCAGCCATGCCGTCGCCGACGCGGTCGGCTTCCGCTTCCGCGAGCAGGAGAACGGCGAGATCGCCCACGCGGCGGTGCTGTTCGTGCTGACGCCGGAAGGTCGCGTCTCCCGCTACCTCTACGGGACGAAGTTCGACCCGAAGGACCTACGTCTGGCCCTGCTCGAGGCGAGCGAGGGCAAGATCGGGACCACGCTCGACCGTTTCATCCTCTGGTGCCATGTCTACGACCCCGACGCCCGGGGCTACGTGCTCTTCGCCGTCCGTCTCATGCAGCTCGGCGGCCTCGTGACGCTCGTCGTCCTCGGGGCCGGCCTCTTCTGGCTCTTCCGTTCCGGTCCGCGCCCCGCCGACCGGCCCTCGAACGCTTCCGAACCCCCGGCCCGCAGCGCCGCCCACGGGTGACCCGATGACGATGCCGATGACCTTCCTCGCCGCCGACCCCGTCGGCAACATGCCCCCGACCTTCTGGATGCCCGAGCAGGCATCCACGATCGCTCCGAGCGTGGACTTCACGTTCATGGTGATCACCTGGATCAGCTACTTCTTCCTCGTGCTGGTCACGGCCCTGCTCGTCTGGTTCGCGTGGCGCTACCGCGTCCGCGGCGAGCACGCCGAGCCGGTCGACGGCCCGACCCACGGCACCTTCATCGAGGTGACCTGGACGGTGGTGCCGACCGTCATCGTGGTCGGGATCTTCTTCATGGGGTTCAAGGGGTACCTGCAGATGAACACCCCGCCCCAGAACGCCTACCAGATCGACGTGACGGCGGCGAAGTGGCTCTGGAACTTCAAGTACCCGAACGGGGCCCAGAGCGACGACCTGTACATCCCCGCCGGCCAGCCGGTGCGGCTGGTGATGCGGTCGGAGGACGTGCTGCACAGCCTCTACATCCGCGACTTCCGCGTGAAGAAGGACGTGGTGCCGGGCCGCTACAACGTGCTCTGGTTCCAGGCCGACAACCCGACGCCGGAGGGCAAGTTCCACTGGCTCTTCTGCACCGAGTACTGCGGCACCGACCACTCGAACATGAACCGTAAGGTGCATGTGCTGTCGGAGGCCGACTTCAATCTCTGGGTGCAGGAGCAGGGGGAATGGCTCGACAAGATCCCCGAGGACCAGCTGTACTCGAAGGCCGCCCCGAAGCTCTTCCCGCGGTGCGCGAGCTGCCACTCGCTTGACGGCACGCCGGGTACCGGCCCGTCGTGGGGCCCGTCGAACGGCCTGCCCTCGATCTGGGAGCGGACCTCGCAGGGCCTCACCAAGGTCGACGGCGGCAAGCCGCTCTCCGACCTCATCGGTCCGGGCAAGGAGTACGAGACCCCCGAGTCGTACCTGCGGGCCTCGATCCTGCGGCCCGGGGCCCACGTCGTCGACGGCTTCGCCAACGCGATGCCCACCTTCCAGGGCCAGCTGAACGACCGGGCGATCGACGCCCTGATCGGCATGATGAGACACCTCGACGAGTTCGACGCCAAGGGCAACTTCAAGGGTCTCGATCCCGCGAAGACCGCCTCCCGCTGACTTTCCCCACCCGACCTCCCGATCCCACCGCCCCGACGGACCTGGTGACGCCATGACCACCCTCGACGTACGACCCGGATCCCCGATGCCGCCCGCCGCCGCGGCCGAGGACAACTACCTCACGCACGGCCGCGGCATCCTGTCGTGGGCCCTGACCCTCGACCATAAGCGCATCGGCGTCATGTACATGGTCGCCGTGCTCATCTCGTTCCTCGTGGGCGGGGTGTTCGCGCTGCTGGTCCGCACCAAGCTGCTCTTCCCGGGCGAGGTGTCGTGGATGACCAAGGACCAGTACAACCAGGCGTTCACGCTGCACGGGGCGATCATGGTGTTCCTGGTGATCATCCCGAGCATCCCCGCGGCCCTCGGGAATTTCGTGCTGCCGATCATGCTCGGGGCGAAGGACGTCGCCTTCCCGCGGCTGAACCTCGCCTCGTTCTACCTCTGGCTGGTCGGTGCCGGCTGCGCCGTCTGGGCCCTCCTCGCGGGCGGCTTCGACACCGGCTGGACCTTCTACACCCCGTACTCGTCGACCACCGCCTACCAGGGCGTGATCCCGGTCCTGACCGGCGTGTTCATCCTCGGCTTCTCGTCGATCTTCACCGGGATGAACTTCGTGGTGACCATCCACAAGCTCCGTCCGCCCGGCATGGGCTGGTTCCGCATGCCGCTCTTCCTCTGGGCGCTCTACGCGACGGCCCTCATCCAGGTGCTCGCGACGCCGGTGCTGGCCATCACCCTCGGCCTCCTCGCCATCGAGCGGGTCTTCCACGTCGGCATCTTCGACCCGGCGATGGGCGGCGACCCGGTGCTCTTCCAGCACTTCTTCTGGTTCTACTCGCACCCGGCCGTCTACATCATGATCCTGCCCGCGATGGGCATCATCAGCGACATCATCGCGGTCCACAGCCACCGGCACATCTTCGGCTACCGCTTCATCGCCTTCTCGTCGGTGGCGATCGCGATCTTCAGCTTCCTCGTGTGGGGCCACCACATGTTCACCTCGGGCCAGTCGGGCCTGATGAACGTGGTGTTCTCGGCGATCACCTTCAGCGTCGCGATCCCCTCGGCCATCAAGGTCTGGAACTGGCTCGCGACCCTCTACCGGGGCTCGATCTCGCTGAACACGACGATGCTCTACGGCCTCGCGTTCATCTTCCTGTTCACGATCGGCGGCCTCACCGGCCTGCACCTCGGCACGCTCAACACCGACATCCACCTGCACGACACCTATTTCGTGGTGGCCCACTTCCACTACGTGATGATGGGCTCGGCCCTCATCGCGATGATCGGCGGCCTCCACCACTGGTGGCCGAAGATGACCGGGCGGATGTTCAACGAGACCTGGGGCCGGATCGGCTGCCTGCTGGTGTTCGTCGGCTTCAACGTCACCTTCCTCACCCAGTTCATGCTCGGCAGCCACGGCATGCCGCGGCGGTACTACCTCTACCAGCCCGAGTTCCAGATCTACCACCACATCTCGACCGGCGGCTCGTACATCATGGCCCTCGGCTTCGTGATCACCGGCATCTACCTGCTCCACTCGCTCTTCTGGGGCAAGAAGGCCCCGGCGAACCCTTGGGGCGGCAAGAGCCTCGAGTGGCAGTGCAGCTCGCCGCCGCCGCACGACAACTTCGCGACCACCCCCACCGTGGGCGACCCGTACGACTTCTCTGACCTCAAGTGGGATCCCGCGACGGGCGGCTACGCGACCGCGCCCGCGGATGGGGCCAAGACCAGCCGGGGAGGGCACTGAACCGTGAGCGCGATCCCCACCCCGACCCATGACGCCCATGGCCACGACGCCCATGGCCATGGCGAGCATGGCCACGGCGACCACGGCAAGTACCCCTTCCTGCGGCACCACTTCGACACGCCCGCCCAGCAGTTCGACAGCGCGAAGCTGGGCATGTGGGTCTTTCTGGCGACCGAGATCCTCTTCTTCGGGGCGCTGTTCGCGATGTACGCGATCCTGCGCTTCAAGCACCCCGAGGTCTTCGAGTACGCGAGCCACTACCTCGACACGATCATGGGCGGGATCAACACCTGCGTGCTGATCCTGTCGAGCCTCACGATGGCGATGGCGGTGTACTTCGCCCAGCGCAGCAAGAAGGGGCCTCTCGTCTTCTGCCTTTTCCTCACCCTCCTCGGGGCGGTGGGCTTCCTCGTCATCAAGTACTTCGAGTACACCCACAAGTTCCACGAGAACCTCGTGTGGGGCGCGTCCTTCTACAAGCCGGTCGACGAGGAGGAGCGGGTCATCGTGACCACGCCCCACCAGGCCCCGGCGACCCTCGCCGAGCAGTCGACCGCCCCCGACCTGTCACCGGGCGCCGCGTCGGCGGCCCTGGTCAAGCTGCCCGCCGCCGACGCCTCGGTGGTGAAGAAGGCGGCCCTCGGACCGGGCGGCCTCGCCCCGGCGTCGGGCTCTCCCGAGCAGGAGGCCGAGGTCAAGGCCGAGGAGGCGACCGAGAAGGCCCTCCCGCACCTGCTCGACCCGAAGATGCCGGTGAACACGCACCAGTTCTTCGCGATCTACTACTGCATGACCGGGCTGCACGGAATCCACGTCGTCATCGGCATGGGCATGATCCTGTGGCTCATGTGGGGCGCGATGCGGGGTCGCTACGACGGCAACTACTACACGCCGGTCGACCTCGGCGGTCTTTACTGGCACATCGTCGACCTCATCTGGATCTTCCTCTTCCCGCTCTTCTACCTGATCCACTGAGCGGAAAGGACCCCTGAACCATGGCCAGCCACTCCAGCCATTCCCAAGACGGTCACGGTCACGGTGACGGGCATCCGCTCGTCGGCCACGTCGTGCCGCTCAGCCTGCTGTTCGCGACCGGCCTCGCCCTGATCGCTCTCACCGTGGTGACCGTCGCGGTGCGGTACATCGACGTGGGTGAGTTCAACATCTGGATCGCCCTCGGCGTCGCGGTCGTGAAGGCCGCCCTCGTGGTGCTCATCTTCATGCACCTCCGCTGGGACCGGACCTTCAACCTGCTCACGCTGGTGGGGTCGATCCTCTTCGTGCTGCTGCTCATCACGTTCGCGATGATGGACGTCCACCAGTACCAGCCGCAGCTCGCCCCGGGGAACCCGAAGGGCGTCGCGGAGACGCTCACCAAGGACGCCCCGTACGCCCCGATCGCGAGCCAGAACCCGCCGGCGTGACCCGCCGCGGGCGAGCCGGACGGCCATGCCGCTCCTTCGCATCGAGAACGACCCGTTCGCCGATCCCGCGGCCCGCCTCTCGGCGGGCCGCTTCGGCATGTGGCTCTTCCTGCTGACCCTCGCGGTCGTCTTCATCGCGACGATCATCGGCTACCTCGCGGTCCGCGTCAGTCCGATCAACGCCAGCACCTGGCCGCCGCCGTCGATGCCGCCGCTGCCCGGGATCCTCGGCTGGTCGACCGCGGCCCTCGTGGTCTCGAGCTGGACGATGCACCGCGGCGTCCGGGCGTGCGAGCGGGGCGAGGCGAGCCAGGGACGGTGGATGCTGGTGACGCTCGTCCTCGGCCTGGTGTTCCTAGCCCTGCAGCTCGTCGCGTGGCGCGAGGCGATCGCCGACAACATGCGGATCGCCGACCACCTGTACGCGTGGACGTTCTTCGTCCTCACCGGCCTGCACGGGGCCCACGTGGTCGGTGGCCTGATCCCGCTCGGCGTGGTGACGGTCAAGTCGCTCCGTGGTCGATACGGCCCGGGAAGGGCCGCCGGGGCGATCTACTGCGGCATGTACTGGCACTTCCTCGATGCGGTCTGGATCGTGCTGTACGCGACGCTCTGGCTGGGGTCGTGAATCAGCGAACCGCGGCGGCGGAGCCCTCGAACGTCACCCCCGGCAGGAACCAGAGGCTCGATCGCGCGACGGTCGTCGCATCACCCTCGACCCGCCAAGCGCCCGTGCGGTCGGGAATGACGACCGTCACCGTCGCTCCCCCGATCTCCGCCGGCACCCGCACCGTCTCGCCCTTGCGGCGGAACCGCTCGAGCGGCAGGATCGCCCGGGCATCGCCCCGCTCGAGCACCACCACCGGTGACTTCAGCGTCAGGCCCTCGACCGCCGGCACCTCGCGGACGAGCGGGAAATCAATCCGCGGCGATTCGAAGTACCGCTCGTAGCTGATCTGCCGGTAGCGGGCGAGCTGCCCCTCGTCGCGGAGGGTCACCGTCGTGCCGGGATGCGTGGCGAACCAGTCTTCCCAGGTCGTGACGCAGGTGCCGGGAATGCGCGCCAGCTCGCGGCCGGCCAGCGGCCCGGCGATCGCCCGTCCCTCGTACTGCGACCAGAGGCTTGAACGCGCCGCCGCGTCGCCGTCCGGCACCACGTCGTACATCAGGAGGTTCGCGTTCCGCAGCAGGCCGCTCACGCCGAAGTCGAGCGTCTTCCCGTCGACCCGCCGGTCGTAGACCGCGACCGAGTCGCCGAGCGGGCTGTAGGTGACCGCGATGGGTACGCCGCCGAGCTCGTCGAGGGCGATCTCGTGGCCGTTGAGCAGCGTGATCGGGTACGCCCGGGACTCGCCGCCGATCGTCACGCCGATCACGCGATCGCCGCTCACCACGTACTTCCGCCGCTTGCGGGCGTTGAACGCCTCCATGTCGGAACCCGGCATCGTGCCGAGACTGCGGAAGGCAGGCAGGAAATCGCGCGGCTCGCCGCTCGCGATGATCTCGTCGAGCGCGACGGTCGACGGCTCGAGCGTGAAGCCGTAGCTCGCGACCGTCCGGCCGTCGCCGACGCGGCGGTGGCCCATGATCGGTCCCGCGAGGGCCCACGCGAGGATCGCGATCACCAGGGCCGCCATCACCAGCAGCACCCAGCCGCCGCTGCGGAAAGTGAGCAGCCGATCGCTCATGGCGTCGCGGCGGGCGGGGCCGCCTCCGTCGGGTCGGGCATCGGCATCGCGATACCGAGCGGCTCGCGGCCGCCGCGGACCCACGCCTCGCCGGTGAGCGGTCCGCGGTCGGCGACCATCACGCCGAGCGTGATCGGCAGGTAGGCGAGGCTCGTCAGGAAGGCGGCCTTTGCCGCCGAGTCGGTCCGATTCGCGAAGAACCGGAACGACGCGAACGCCAGCCCGACCGCCGCAAGCGCCCCGACCGCCGCCGACGCGAAACCCGCCACGCCGAACAGCGTCGCCGCGAGCGAGACCGGGGCGAGCAGCAGCGAGCAGAGGACCATCGCGCGGGCGGTGATCTCGCCGCGCGGGTCGCGGGCGGGCAGCATCATGTGGCCGCCGCGGGCGTAATCCTCGCGATACATCCACGCGAGGGCGAAGAAGTGGGGAATCTGCCAGAGGAAGAGGATCCCGCCGAGGATCCACGCCCCGGTCTCGAGCTTCCCGCTTGCCGCGGCCCAGCCGATCATCGGCGGGATCGCCCCGGTCACCGCGCCGACCGCGGTGTTCAGCGTGGTCACCGGCTTGAGCGGCGTGTAGACCAGCACGTAGATGAGGATGTTCGCGAGGGCGAGGCCGGCCGCGAGCACGTTCACCTCGAACGCGAGGACCGCCGGCCCGAGGTAGCCCAAGACGACGCCGAGCGCGAAGACCGTCGCGGCGTTCACGCGGGCGGTCGGCAGGGGGCGGCGGGCGGTGCGGGCCATTCGGGCGTCGCGGCGGCGCTCGGCCAGCTGGTTCAGCATCGACGCGCTCGCGGCCGCGAGGCCGGTGCCGAGCAGCGTCCAGCCGAGCCGCGCGAGGTCGAGCCCGAACGGGTCGCCGAGCGCGAACCCGACCGCCGTGGTGAGCACGACGAGGGCGTTCAGCCGAACTTTCGCGAGCTCCGCGAACGTGCGGAGCGGCCCTGGCCTTGCGGCCGGCGGGGCGATCGCAGCGGATGGTTCGGGCGAGTCCACGTGGCGGGTGCGTTGCGGGTGCGGTGGGGGATGGGGAAGACTTCGCCGGACCGGATCCGGCGGACGAGGGGGCTACTATAGAGGCCCGCTTCGCACCTCCGGACGCCTTGCTGCCGTGACCCTGAGCGTTCTCTTCACCATCGCCCTGTTCGTCCTCGGCCCGCTCGCCGTCCTCGGTCTCGCCCGGCTCGCCCGGCCCATCGAGCTCGCGATCGGCTTCGCCGGCATCGCCGCGATCTGGGCCTTCGGCTACGTCGCGATGACCGCACCCGGCCTCGCCGCCGGCGAGGTGCTGTTCGCCGCGATGCTCGTCGCGGTGGCCGCCGCGGGCTTCGTCGCGGGCCGCCACGGCGCGAGCCCGGTCCGGACCGGACTCGTGATCGCGATCGCGAACCTGCTCGTGCTCGGGGCGTTCCTCCGCGACGAGAAGGGCGGATCGAACGCCACGCCGCTCGTCTATGTCGGCGGGATGTTCCTCGGCTGCACCACCCTCGCCCTCGTCGGCGGCCTGCTCGGTCGCCGCAAACCGCCGTCGCGCCCGCTGCCCGCCGCGAACGCCCTCTTCCCGGCGGTCGCATCGATCATCGTTTGCATCATGCTCATCACCGGCGGCCTCGTGACCGGCCTCGAGAGCGGCCTCGCGGTGCCCGACTGGCCGAACTCGTTCGGCCACAACATGCTGCTCTACCCGATCAGCGAGATGAAGGGCGGCATCTACTGGGAGCACGCCCATCGCCTGTTCGGCATGCTCGTCGGGACGACCGCTCTCGTGCTGCTCTCGGTCATCTGGCGGACCGACCCGCGGCCGCTCGCCCGCACGCTGGCGATCGGCATCCTCGTGATGGTCTGCATTCAGGGCCTGATGGGCGGCCTTCGCGTCACGGGAAACCTCACGCTCAGCCAAGATGCCTCGGACCTCGCCCCGAGCCTCGCCCTCGCGATCGCCCACGGCGTGTTCGGACAGCTCGTGCTGGCGGCGATGCTCGTGCTGGCGGCGATGGGAACCGAGCGGTGGCGGAACGGGCCGGCTCCGGCGGTGATCGCGTCGGCCACGACCGACTGGTCGTTGACCGCGGCGGTGCCGCTCGCGCTGCTGCTGCAGCTCGTGCTCGGGGCGATGTACCGCCACCTGCAGCCGGTCGGCGGGACCGGCGTCTCCGACCCGAACCATCCGCTCTGGGCGATCTACCTGCACATCGGCTTCGCGGTCGTGGTGACCGGGCTCGTCCTTGCCGCGGGGATGCGGGCGATGGCGTCGGGCCTCGGCGGGCCGGTGCGGCTCATCGGCCACCTGATGCTGATGGCCGTCGCGGTTCAGGTCCTGCTGGGCATCCTCGCGGTGGTCGCGGTCTGGACCCGCGGCGGCGAGAAGATCCCCGTCTTCGAGGTCGCGATCACCACCGCCCACCAGGCGACCGGTGCGGTGCTGCTCGGCCTGTCGGTGCTGCTGGCGGCGTGGATGCGTCGGCTCGTGCTGCCCGAGGCTCGCGGGCAGGCGGTGCCGACCTCGGCCTGATCACTCGATCGACCGCACGGGCTTGAGCGCCTCCTCGAGCGCCAGCACCGCGTACACCGTCACGAGCTCGGGCCGCGATTCCTCCCAGCGTTCGGCCGAGTTCACCCACGATCCGTCCTCGCGTTGCCGCTTGACCAGTGCCGCGACCAGCTCGTCGCGCCACGCCCGCTTCGCGCCCTCGGCGGTCTCGATCGATTCCTGTCGAGCCGCCTGCAGGGCCCGGGCCATCGCGTGCAGGTAGTAGTAGTGACCTTGCGCCCCGAGCCCCGGATTCTCGTCGAAGGTGAAGTTCCGGCGGATCCAGTCGAACGCGGCCCGAACCCGCGGGTCATCCTGCGAAAGTCCCGCGTACAGCAGGCTCTTGAAGCCCGCGTAGGTCATCGAGCCGTAGGACCGCAGGCTGCGCGGCGCCCCCTCGGGGCGGATCTCGCCGTAGCGGCCCTCGCCGGCGTTCTCGCTGGCGAAGCTCTCGCCGCCGTTCGCCGGCGAATAGATGAAGCCCCCGTCAGCCGAGCCGGCCTGCGCCCACGGGGCCGAGTTCGACTTCACGTTCTGCGTGCGCTGCACGAATGCGAGGGCCCGCTGCACCGCCGGATCGTCGGGGCTCGTGCCCGCGTCGTGCAGGGCGTCGAGCATCATCTGCGTGTTCGAGAGGTCGGGCCGCTTGCCGCGGCCGTAGCCCGCGCCGCCGAACCAGTCGGCGTCGGCCCCGACGCCCTCGCCCTGGTCCCACTGGTTCGCGGTCATCCACCGCACCGACTCGTCGATGAGGTCGGCGTACGCGTGCTCGCCGGTCGACGCGAGGCCCATCACGACGGCGCTCGCCACGTAGGTGCCCACGCCGCCGTCCGCCGCCTCGCGAAGCCCGCCGCCGCGGAGCGAGTCGCTCAGGAACCGCGTGGCCCGGGCGAGCGCGAGATCGGCCTCCTTCCCGTCCTCGCGGACCTGCGTAAACGCCTTGATCGCGAGGCCGGTCACCGCGAGCGACGCCCCCTTCGCCCGCGGCAGGTCGGTCGGCGACACGTCGACGTTGCGGAACCACGAGCCGTCGGCGGCCTGCCTCGCGCGGAGGTACGCCAGCCCGCGATCGATCGCCTGCCGCGCCGCCGCGTACGAATCGGGCGAGACGCCGCTCTCCTCGGCGCGGAACGCGATGCGGTGGACGGCCGGGAGCGGCTGCACCACCGGATCGGGCAGCTTCGGCGGATCGAGCCGCGTGAGCCTCGCCGCGTCGACCCGCGGGTCGAGCGGCACCGCGGGCGGCGCGAGCACGTCGTCGGCGACGAGCGGCGAGACCGGCAGGGCAATCGCCAACGTGAGCAGGGCCAGAGGTCGCATGGATCCATGCTACGGCGCCGCACGATCGGCTACCGTGCCGTGGGTGGACCTTCCGCTTGCGATCCTCCTCGCCCCGCCCGCCGGCGACCTGCCGCCGCCGGATCGTCCGCCGGTCGCATCGGCCCCGATCCGCGATCCGATCCCCGAGGGCGAGGCCGATGGCGTTCTCGGCGATCTCCTCGGAGTGCGCGACGACCTCGCGGCCCGCGGCATCACCTTCGACGCCGACCTCGTGCTCGACTTCTCGGGCAACGCGACCGGCGGCCTCCGCACCGGCTTCTGGGGCCAGGCGTTCCTCGATCTCGGGCTCGAGGTCGACGCCGGGAAGCTCGCGGGCATCGAGGGCGGCACGTTCCGCATCGAGCTGGACTCGTGGAACAAGTTCACGCACGAGTCCTACCCGATCGGCGACTTCGTCTACTTCAACGGCGACTATCCCGGCGGCG
>JBEIUL010000479.1:0-2157 GCA_040374395.1 Phycisphaeraceae bacterium | reverse complement strand
GCTGACCGCCTGCCGGTAGGTCGGGTCGGCGACGTCGCCCGCGGCGAAGACGCCCTCGAGGTTCGTCGTCGCCCCGCGGGTGAGGAGCCGGACGTAGCCGGCCGCGTCGAGCTCGACGCCGCTGCCGGCGAGGAACCTCGTCGCGGGAGCGTGACCGATCGCGATGAACAGGCCGCGGACCGGCAGCGTCGACGTCGCCTTCGTCTCGACGTTCTCGAGCTTCAGGGCCTCGATCCGCTCGTCGCCGAGGACGTCGGCGACGCGGGTGTTCCAGATCACCTCGACGTTCGGGGCCTTGAGCACCCGCTCCTGCATCGTCTTCGACGCCCGGAACTCGCCGCGGCGGTGAATCACGTAGACCTTGCTCGCGAACTTCGTGA
This sequence comes from Phycisphaeraceae bacterium, assembly GCA_040374395.1. Taxonomy (GTDB): domain Bacteria; phylum Planctomycetota; class Phycisphaerae; order Phycisphaerales; family SM1A02; genus JBEIUL01. The sequence continues at coordinate 1,777 of JBEIUL010000479.1, read as the reverse complement.
GGTAGCTCGCCTCCTCCATCGCGGTGTCGCCGCCGCCGACCACCGCGAGCGGCTGGTTGCGGAAGACCGGGAGGGCGCCGTCGCAGACCGCGCAGGCGCTGACCCCGCCGCCCGACGTCGCGAGCCGCATCTCGTTCGGCAGCCCGAGCCAGTTCGCGGTCGCGCCCGTCGCGATGATCACCGCGTGGGCCCGGATCGGCCCGCCCTCGGAGAGCTCGAGCGTGAACGGCCGCCTCGAGAAGTCGCAGCGGACGACGTCCGCGCCGACGACCCGCGTGCCGAACCGCTCGGCCTGCTTCTGGAACCGCTCCATCATCTCGGGGCCGGTCACGCCCTCGGGGAAGCCGGGATAGTTCTCGACCTCGGTGGTCAGCATGAGCTGCCCGCCCGGCAGCACCGGAGCGGGATCGCTCGCGGGCACGCCGATCACGCAGAGCGGCGATAGGTTCGCCCTCGCCGCGTAGATCGCGGCGGTCCAGCCCGCGGGGCCGCTCCCGATGATCACCAGCTTCTCGACGCCGTCGTGTCCGGTCCCGTGATTGGTCCCTGAGTTGGTCATGGTTCGCGGTCCTGACGGCTCACTGGATCAGGCCCTGGGCCCGCGCCGCCTGGCGGATCGGCGGCCAGAGGACGAGGTCGCCGGACGCGCCGCCCTCGGCGTGGGTCTTGGCCCGGTCGTCCTCGTGGTTGTCGTTGCGGCCGTAGAGGAGCGCCCCCTCGGCCCAGAGCCGGCCCATCACGGTGTCGACGGCCACCTTCTCGGAGAGCCGGCGGTAGATGAAGTTCCGGTACTCCTTGTCGTACGGGTCGAAGTCGTACCGCTTCGGGAAGTACGTGGTGTACGCCTTCTCGATGTCGTCGGGGAACTCGCCGAAGCTCCGGTGGTAGCCGCAGAGGCCGGTGCAGGTCACGAGGCCGTCGATCTCGGCGATCAGGCGGCGCCGGAGCTCGAAGAGGCCCCCGATGTCCTTCACCGCGAGGATGACCGCCGCGTAGCGGATCTTGTTCGCCCGAGACAGCTCGGTCGGCATCGTCATCATGGTGTCGTACGGACGCGTCCGCCAGCGGCGCCACCAGTCGTCATAGATGTTGTTGAGCTTGCCGAGGCTCGCGTCGAGCGAACCGTGGAGCTCGGCGATGCTCGCCCACCGCTTGGCGGCCCCGAACCGGGTCAACGGGGCGTCCTTGCTCTGGAGGCCCGCGAAGGTCTCGGCGAACTGGCCGCCCGAGGGCTGGCCCGACTCGTCGAAGCACTGCTTCAGCAGCGCCTCGGCGACGATCCGGTCGCCCTCCGGCATCTCGGCCCGCTTCAGGCGCTCGTTGTCGGCGGGCTTGAGGTACGGGTACTCGTCGTTGGCCATCCGCCGAAGCAGGTCGACCGGGAGGCGGTCGAGGTAGGTCGCGAGGAAATCCCGCTGGATCGACGCGAAGTCGGCCATGGTCGAGAAGGCGTACACCTTCTCGGCGAGCATGTGCTGGTCGGCCACCTGCCGCAGGAACCGGAGGTGCGCGAGCCCGAGGTTCATCGCCTCCTCGAACTTGCCGGCCTCGCCGAGCCGGTACATCTCGGCCGTCACGTAGGCGGCGATCGTCCCGATCGCGTCGAGGTAGGGGAACTCGACGCGGCGGATGTCGCCGGAGATACCCACCCGGACGCAAAGCCCGCGATCCCGCATTGCGGAATCGACCTCGTCCTCGCCATACGGAAGCCCGAAGACCAGTTTCGACTGGTTGTCGAGGATGGCCTTGCCCAGGACCGAGTTCCGCTCGGCCCACG
>JBEIUL010000581.1:0-1533 GCA_040374395.1 Phycisphaeraceae bacterium | reverse complement strand
TGGCGTAGTTCTCGAGCGCGATCCGGTCGAAGTGGCGCTGGCGGTGGAGGACGATCGCCTCGACCCTCGCCATCCGCTCCGCGACGAGCCGCCTTGCCTCGGCGACCTCGTTCGGCGTGAGGATTGCCGCGCACTCGTCGACGAGTGACCCTCGCTTCCCGAACTCGACGAGCTCGAGCGAGAGGTCGCCGAGGAGCGCGACCAGCCGCGCCCGACGTCGCGCCTCGGCCTCGTCGGCCGGGCGGCCGCGCGACAGCGTGGGAAGGAGACCGCCGATCTCGGCGATGATGGCGTAGTTCTCGAGCGCGATCCGGTCGAAGTGGCGCTGGCGGTCGAGGACGATCGCCTCGATCCTCGCCATCCGTCCGGCGTCGGCCCCGAGCAGGCGGATCGCGGCGAGCCCGGCTTCCTCGTCGAGCGGCTCGAGCCGGCCCTCGAAGTCGCGGCGGACGAGCGTCCTCGGTTCCGCCTCGGCGACGACCGCGGGGCCGGCGAGCAGGTCCGGCGGCGCCTCGGTCACGGGCGGCGAGAGCAGGGCAGTGATCGCGAGGAGGTTCTTCATGGGTGGCGGAACGGCGGGGCATCGAGGATAGTCCGCCCTCCGATGCCCGATCCCGACGGGAACTCGCCCCGCATCTTCGGCTTGACCTCGGCGACCGCCCTCGTGGTCGCCTCGATGGTCGGCAGCGGCATCTTCGGCATCACCGGCCTCTACGCCGCGAACGTCGGGACCCCCGCGAACCTGCTGCTGCCGTGGCTGCTCGGCGCGATCCTCGCCCTCTGCGGGGCCCTCTCGCTGGCCGAGCTGGGGGCGGCGATCCCGTGCTCGGGGGGAACGGTCGCGTTCGTGCGGCGGGCCTTCGGCGACCGGCTTGGCTACCTGACGGGCATGGTCACGCTGCTCGCCGGATACATCTTCAGCGTGACGCTCGTGGCCCTCTTCCTCGCCGGCTTCCTCGAGGATTTCCTGCCGGGCGAGCAGGACGACCGGCTGCTCGCCCTCGTCGCGATCGCCCTCGCGTGCGGCGTGCAGCTCTTCGGCGTCCGGGCCGGGGTTCGGCTCAACGACCTCCTCGCGGTGGCGAAGGTCCTGCTCATCGGCGGCCTGATCGCGGCGGGAGTGCTGGCGATCCCCACCGCGGGCGAGACGCCCCCCGGCGCGTACCCGTCGCCGCTCTCGGGCCCGGTCGCCCAGGCGACGCTCTCGGTCTCGTTCGCGTACCTCGGCTGGTCGGCGGTCGCCGACGTCGCCGGCGAGGTGCGTTCGCCGGGCCGCACGTTGCCGATCGCGATCACCCTCGGCGTGGTCTCGGTCGCGGTGCTGTACCTCGGCCTGAACCTCGTCTACCTGCGGGCGGCGGCGCCGGTCGAGATGGTGCGCGACGGCCAGCCGGTCAAGGACATCGGGGCGTTCGCGATGACGCGGCTGCTCGGCCCGAAGGCGGGCACCGCGGTGGCGGCGATCATCTCGGTCTCGATCTTCTCGACGCTCGTCGCGGGAACGATCGCGGCGGCCCGCGTGCTCGAGCGGCT
>JBEIUL010000271.1:0-4184 GCA_040374395.1 Phycisphaeraceae bacterium | reverse complement strand
GTAGAAGAAGATGCCGCCGAGGCCGTTCTGGCTCCAGCCGTCGAACTGCCAGAGGTCGAGGTCGCCCGGGCCGAGATGGTTGAAGACGAGGTCGGAGAAGACCGCGAGCCCGCGGGCGTGCGCCGCGTCGATCAGCTCCTTGAACTCGTCCGGGCCGCCGTAGGCGCTCTCGACCGCGAACGGGTGCGACGGGTTGTAGCCCCACGAGAGGTCACCGGGGAACTCGGCGACCGGCATCATCTGGATGGCGGTGACCCCGAGGTCGACGAGCGAGTCGAGCTTCGCCTTCACGTCGTCGAAGGTCCCGGGCGGCGAGCCGTCGGGCACGTGGAAGGTGCCGGGGTGCATCTCGTAGATCACGAGGTCGTTCCACGCCGGCATCTGGAACGAGCTCGCCTGCCACTGGTACTGGTCGGTCTTGTAGACGAGCGAGTGGCCGACGCTGTTGGTGAGCCGCCGCGCCCGCGGGTCGTTCTTCCACAGCAGGCTGCCGCCCGGCCGCTGGATCACGAACTTGTAGCCCGCGTTCGGATAGACGTAGTTCACGTCGGCCGACCACCAGCCGTCGCCCTCGGGGTAGAGCGGATGCGAGGCGCCGTTCCAGCCGTTGAAGGTGCCCGCGACCCGCACGCCCTGGGCGTTCGGGGCCCAGGTGCGGAAGGTCGTGCCGGCGGGCTGGCCCTTGCCGCCCGCGTAGAAGATCGCGCCGACGCCGGGGCGGCCCGACGGCCCGGTCGCGAGCGCGACGGAGGCGAGGCCCGCGGCGAGCGCGGCCGCGAGGAATCGGGTGGCCCGGGTCGACATGCTGAGGCTCGAGCGGAGGTTCACGCGAATATGGCTCCGGAATCGGGGGAACGCGGCCGGATGCTACGCCTGAAGCCGCCACTTTCCACCCGTCCCGTCCGGGAATTCCTATCCTCCCCCCTCCCATGCGCCGCCCCTCGATCGCCCTTGCCGTGGCCCTGCTGCTCGCCCAGACCCTCGTCGGCTGCGGCGGTGACGAGGAGATCGTGACCGTCGCCCCCCCGCCCGAGCTTCGGTTCGACGACGCGGTCCGGAAAGCCGCGGCGGATCCGAGGTACGAGGCGTTCCGGACGCTCGTGGCCGCCCGGACCGAGGCGAACCGGGCGTTCCGCGAATACGGGAAGACGATCGGCGGATCGCCGCGGACCGACGACGAGCGGACCCGCTGGTTCGAGCTGTTCGGGGCCGCGAACGAGCGGACCGCGGCGGTGAGCGCCGCGATGTCCGACCCGAACCTCTCCGACGACGACCGAACCGCGATGCGGCTCATCGTGGTCGAGGCCGAGGCCCCCGCTCCCTGAAGGCTTCAGTACGGCAGGCGACCCGGCAGGATCGAGCCGCGGATCGCGGCCCACGCGCTGCCGTCGAGCGGCTCGGTGACGTTGTGGTGGCCCGAGTCCTCGATCGAGCGGCGGAACCGATCGCTCATGATGTTGATCGAGCGGACCGCCCCGTCGTAGGTCGAGTGGTTGACCTTCACGCCGTTCCAGGTCGCGGGCGTGTCGATCCAGAGCGGCGTCGACCAGTCGATGATCCAGCCCGCGAGGTTGTAGGGCAGCACGGCGTCGAACTCGCCGATCGCGGCGAGGGTCTCGGCCGGCCGCGGCAGCTTCGAGAGCGTGCGGGTGTCGAGCGTGGTCTGGCCCGGCGGCAGCGGCACGAGCGGACCGCCGCCCTGCGTCCAGTCGTCGGGAATCGTCACGCCGACGTACGAGCTGAACGAGTACGAGCGGATGCGGTCGGTCGGGTCGAGCGGCGACTTGTACGCCTCGGCGGCCCCGTTCAGGTACTCCCAGAGCGTGCCCGCCGCGAGATTCGTCTCGTTCTCGGGGTTCACGATGCCGGTGGTCCTCACCCAGCTGTTGCGGACCGCGGGGTTGTCCCAGTTGGTCCGCGGGCTCGCGAAGTACCCGGCGTTGTCGGTCGAGTAGGTGATGTTCGCCTGGACGAGGCTGCGCAGGTTCAGCAGGTCCTTCGCCGAACGGGCGTTCGCCCGCAGCTGGCCCGCCGCCGGCAGCAGGATCGCGACGATCACCGCGATGATCGAGATGACGACGAGCAGCTCGGTGACGGTGAAGCCGCGGACGGCCGGGCGGCGGAGGTTCGTGGCGACGTGGGTCATGTTCATTCGCAGCGGACGGCGATCGAGGTCCGGTCGGGCGGGCCGAGGAGGTCGGATCCGGGCTTCCAGGTCTCGAGCACGTACGCGTCGCGGTCGCGGCGGATGCGGTCGGCGAACCCGTTCGCCCAATGGATGCGGACGCAGCGTTCCGGGATCGAGTAGAAGCAGGTCCCGAGGCGGATCTCGTCGATGGTCTTGAAGGCGAGGCGGTTCGACTGGAGGGAAACGTGGAAGACGGGGTTACCGGGGAGGGCGCTGGTCACCTGCCAGACGCCGATGAACTCGACGATAGGCTCGTCGAGACGCAGGGCCTGGCCGAACGCCGTGGGCGGGCCCTCGAGATCGGTTCCCGGAGCCCACGAGACCTTCTCGATGCCGTACGACCCGCGACGGAGGACATCCCGCCAGCCGTCGCTGAACGAGATCCGGACCTCGCCGTCGCCGATCGCCCACTCGCCGCGAAGGCCCTTCGCCCCGTCCGGACCGTACGACCAGGTCGAGCTCATCCGGCCGCCCGGATCGAGGCGGACGTTGTAGGTGTTGTTCCGCTCGTCGGTGAGCGCCCAGGTGCCGACGACCTCCCGCTCGACGAGGGCCGGGAATCGCGACGCCGGCTTGCCGGTCGACGTGCAGCCGCCGAGGAACGCAAGCGGGATCAGGACGACGGCGAGCATGGCCCTCATGCGAGCAGCTCCGCGAGACGAGGCGAGACGACGGCGGCGGTGACGGCGAGCGGCGGCAGGACCAGCCAGACCAGGCAGCCGACGCCCGATTTCCGGTAGCCGATGCCGGTCCCGGGAATCGAGACGTTCGTCGAGGTGCGGCCCTTCGACGAGCGGCCCACCCGCAGACCTCGGGTGCCGATCGACCATCCGAGGCCGCCCTTCGAGAGGTTGAGGCGGAACGGGCCGAACGATTTCGATCGCCGGAAATACCAGCCCAAGGTGACTCCTTTCGTCCGGACTCACTCGGCCGCGCGACGCGGCTCGAGCGGGCGGACCCAGATGTTGCGGAACTGGATCGGGTCGCCGTGGTCCTGCAGGCGGATCGGGCCGGGGCCGTGCGGCGAGTACGACGCCCGCGCCTTGTGGGCGGTGGTGCCGAGCAGCTCGATGTCGTCCTGCACGAGGACGCCGTTGAAGAGGACGGTCAGCCGCGCCGGCGACTCGAGCGAGCCGTCGGACTTGAACCGCGGGGCGCGGAAGACGACGTCGTAGGCGTTCCACTGTCCCTGCGGCCGGCACGGGTTCGCGAGCGGCGGGTACTGGCCGTATGCGGCGCCGGCCATGCCGTCGGCGTAGGTCACGTTGCCGTTCACCGAGAGGATCTGCAGCTCGTAGCGATCCATGAGGAAGACGCCCGAGTTGCCGCCCATCTGGCCCTCGACCTTGCGGTCGGCGGGAACCATCCACTCGATGTGGAGCTGGCAATCGCCGAAACTCGCCGCGGTGCGGACGTCGCCGGTGCCCGGGGTGACGGTCATCACGCCGTTCGCGAGGGTCCACTTCGGGGCCTGGCCGTCGCCGCCACGCCACGCGTCGAGGCCGCCGGCGCCGGTCAGCGACAGCAGCGCCGTCGCGTCGGACGGCGGGGCGACCGGCGCTCCGGCCGGACCGGGGTCGACGACCGGCGGCAGCGGCCGCTTGAGGTCGTGGACCTCGTACCGGAAGGCGGGCGGGTCGGCGGCGAGCGAGGCGAGGGCGACGGCGGCGAGCGCGGCGTGCATGGGGTTCTCCGGGTTCGGGCGGGACGAGGTCCGCGGCGGATTGATAGCAGAAGCGGCGTGCTATCCTCGAAACCGATCGCCATGGCCCACGTCGAGACGCCCTTCCATCCCTCGCTCGGAGACGTCGACGCGGCCGGCGTCATCTTCCACGCCCGGCTGTTCGACGCCGCCCAGCGCGGGCTCGAGCGGTTCCTCGAGGAACGCGGCTTCCCGATCGCACGGCTCTGCACCGAAGGGCCGCGGACGCCGATCGTGCGGGCCGAGGCCGAGTTCCGCCTCGCCATCCGGCTCGGCGACCGGCTCGTCATCGCC
>JBEIUL010000418.1:0-2632 GCA_040374395.1 Phycisphaeraceae bacterium | reverse complement strand
GTGCTGCTCAACCGCGCCCCGACCCTCCACCGCATGGGCATCCAGGCCTTCGAGCCGGTGCTCGTGGAGGGCAGCGCGATCCAGATCCACCCGCTGGTCTGCACCGGCTACAACGCCGACTTCGACGGCGACCAGATGGCCGTCCACCTGCCGCTCTCGGTCGAGGCCCAGGCCGAGGCCCACGTGCTGATGATGTCAATCCACAACATCTTCAGCCCGGCGAACGGCAACCCGATCGTCAGCCCGTCGCAGGACATCGTGATGGGCGTGTACTTCCTCACCGTCGGCCACGACCCGCGGCCCGCCGCGACCGAGCCGCAGAAGGCGGTCGCGCAGTTCAAGGACATCCCCGAGGCCCTCATGGCCTTCTCGCTGCCCGCGGGCGCCCCGGGCCGGATCTCCTTCCACGACCCCATCTCGGTCCGCCTCCCGCAGTTCACCGACGTGGTCGAGGACCAGAAGAAGCCGGCGAAGCCGATGCCGGCGAACCGGCGGATCCAGACGACCGTCGGCCGCCTGCTCTTCAACCTCATCCTCCTCGACGACATCGACCCGTCGCGGGGAAGCCGGATGCCGTTCTACAACTGCACCCTCGCCAAGAAGGGCTGCGCCCGCGTCATCGACGACACCTTCCAGCACCTCGGCAAGGCCGCGACCATCGACCTGCTCGACCGGCTGAAGGCGACCGGGTTCCGCTACTCGACGGTGTCGGGCCTGTCGTTCTCGATCACCGACATCCGCGTGCCGACCGCCAAGCGGCAGCTCCTGGCCGACACCGACCGGAAGGTCGAGCGGGTCCGCAAGAAGTACGAGGCCGGCGCCATCACCGACCGCGAGCGGCACAACGAGATGCTCGAGCTCTGGACGCAGTGCCGAAACGACATCGTGGCCAAGCTCTCGGAGACGCTCAAGAACGACACCCGCAACCCGGCGACGGGCGAGGCGCTCGAGACCGGCGACGCCAAGGGCGTGCGGGCCATCAACCCGGTGTTCCTGTTCAGCGACTCGGGCGCCCGCGGCAACATCAGCCAGATGCAGCAGCTCGCCGGCATGCGCGGCCTCATGGCCAAGCCGAGCGGCGAGATCATCGAGACGCCGATCCGCTCGAACTTCCGTGAGGGCCTCACGGTGCTCGAGTACTTCTCGTCGACCCACGGCGCCCGCAAGGGCCTCGCCGACACCGCCCTGAAGACGGCGGACTCGGGCTACCTCACCCGCAAGCTCTGCGACGTGGCCCAGTCGGTCGTGGTGACCGAGATCGACTGCGGCACCCCGCACGGCGTGCCGAAGCGGGCGATCTACAAGGGCGAGGAGATCGACGTGCCGCTGGCCGAGGCCATCAAGGGCCGCACCAGCCGCCAGAACATCATCGATCCCCGCACCGACCGGGTCATCGTCCGCGAGAACGAGATCATCACCGAGGCGATCGCCCGCGAGATCGAGTCCCTCAAGATCGATCGCGTCTACGTCCGCAGCTCGCTCACCTGCGACACCAAGCGCGGCCTCTGCGCCCGCTGCTACGGCATGGACCTCTCGACCGGCAAGCGGGTCGAGGTCGGCATGGCGGTCGGCATCATCGCCGCCCAGTCGATCGGCGAGCCGGGCACCCAGCTCACGATGCGCACCTTCCACACCGGCGGCGTCGCGGTGCGGTCGGCGGTCGAGAGCCAGCACAAGGCCCTGAATCCCGGCCGCGTGGCGATCCGCGACTGCAACGCCGTCGAGGCGAGGGGCGAGGACGGCACCCGCCGCCTCGTCGCCCTCAAGCGCAACGGCGAGATCGCGGTCTACGACGCGAAGGACCGCGAGCTCGAGAAGTACAAGGTCCCCTACGGCGCCCGCATCCACGTCCAGGACGGCGAGACGGTCAAGAAGGGCCAGACCCTCGTCGAGTGGGATCCCCACGTCACCCCGATCCTCGCCGAGAAGGGCGGCGCCGTCCGCTGGAAGGACCTCGAGGAGGACATCACCTTCCGCGTCGAGCAGAAGAAGGGAGCCGGCGCCGGCACCGAGCGGATGGTGATCGAGCACACCGGCGAGCGCCACCCGCAGATCCAGATCGTCGATGCGGACGGCAAGATCCTCGACTTCCACACCCTCCCGGCCCGGACCTACATCCGCGTCGACGACGGCCAGAGGATCGAGGTCGGCCAGCCGATCGCGGTGCAGAGCAAGGAGACCGCGAAGACGGCCGACATCGTGGGCGGTCTCCCGCGGGTCACCGAGATCTTCGAGGCCCGCAACCCGAAGGATCCGGCGGTCATGGCCGAGATCGCCGGCCGTGTCGAGCTCCACAGCGACAAGCGCAAGGGCAAGATGACCATCCGCGTCATCGACGACGCCGGCCAGGAGTTCGACCACCACGTGCCGCAGGGCAAGCAGCTGCTCGTCCACACCGGCGACCGCGTCGCCGCGGGCGATCCGCTCACCGAGGGCCCGATGGTTCCGGCCGACATCCTCCGCATCAAGGGCGAGGAGGACCTGTACCTGTACATGCTCGACGAGGTCCAGAACGTGTATCGCGCCCAGGGCGTGCCGATCTCGGACAAGCACATCGAGGTCATCCTGCGGCAGATGCGGTCGAAGGTCCGGGTGGTCGCCCCGGGCGACACCGAGCTGCTGCCGAACGAGG
>JBEIUL010000546.1:0-1748 GCA_040374395.1 Phycisphaeraceae bacterium | reverse complement strand
GGGCGGCGACGAGCAGCCGGACGGTCAGCGTGCCGTGGCCCGAGGCGTACTTCGCCCCGAAAGGGCTTGTCCAGCCGAACTCAAGAAGGTCGTGTTTACCGGCCGACGCGGCGTTCATGAAGCCGCCCGGCATCCGCCCGATCGGATCGACGGTGTATTCGATCAAGTCTCGCTCGGAATCGAACCACGAGCCGTCGTAGGAGAAGGTCCGAGACGAGCCCTTGATCGACACGCCGACGTCGAGCATGCGGCCGAGCGTGAGCGGCGGGAGTCCAGCGAACGATGGCGAGCCGAGCATGGCTGCGGCGATCGCGGCCGCCGCCCCGGAAGCGAGGTGGTTCATGACAAGGTCCCCGGAAGTGAGGCCGGTTCCGCAGGGAACCGTGCCGCCACCGACCATGACGCATACGGCGAGCCGGTCCAATCGATGGCGACTTTCGCGGCAGTCTTGCCGTGAACACCCCATGGAAGTCACGAGCGTCGGTCCGATCACCGCGGCACGGATGCACGCCGATCGCGGAAGCGTCCGCGCAGTCCGCCCGCAGTCGCCGTCCGATCATCGCGATCCATGGCCAGTCCCATCCAGCGTGTGGTTCTCGTCACCGGCGCGAGCGTCGGCATCGGCCGGGCGACCGCGATCGCCTTCGCCCGCGAGGGCTGCGCGGTGGCCGTCGTGGATGTCCTCGAGAAGGAGGGGCACGAGACGGTCCAGCGGGTCGAGTCGGCCGGTGGCCGCGGCCTCTTCGTCCACGCCGACGTCGCCCTCGAGTCCGACCTCGCGAACGGGGTCGCGGCCACACTCTCGGCCTTCGGGCGCCTCGACGCCGCGGTCAACAACGCCGCGATCGAGCATTCGGGCCGGCCCATCGTCGAGGTCACGAGCGAGGAGTGCGACCGCGTGCTCGCGATCGACGTCCGCGGCGTGCTGCTCGGGATGAAGCACGAGATTCCCGCCCTCCGCCACTCGGGCGGCGGCTCGATCGTGAACGTCTCGTCGATCGCCGGCCTCATCGGGTTCCCCGGGGCCGCGGCCTACGTCGCCGCCAAGCACGCGGTGATCGGACTCACGCGAACCGCCGCCCTCGAGCTCGCCCACGACGGCATCCGCGTGAACGCGGTCTGCCCGGGGGCGATCCAGACCGCGATGATCGAGCGGTTCTCGCACCATGACCCGGCCCTCAAGGCCGATCTCATCGCCCGCCATCCGCTCGGTCGCATCGGGACGCCGGAAGAGGTCGCGGCGGCCATCACCTTCCTCTGCTCGCCCGGAGCGTCGTTCGTGACCGGCCAGACGATCGTCGTCGACGGCGGCTACACGGCCCAGTGAGCGGGCCCGTGAGCCGCCGGCAGCTCGCCGCGGGCCCGAACCTGCCGGAAGCCCTCGTAGGCCGCGATCGCGACCGCGGTGGCGAGGTTGAGGCTCCGCATGCCCTCGACCGCCCGCATCGGGATGGCGAGCCGACAGTCTGGGCTGTACGTCGCGTCCGCCCATGCGGCGGTCGCGGGATCGACGCCGGTCGATTCCTTGCCGAAGAGCAGCGTGTCGCCCGGCCGGAAGTCGGCGTCGAAATGCGGCCGGCTGGCCCGGGCCGAGAAGAGCCACAGCCGCCGGGGGCGTTCCGCGGCGAGATACGCGTCCCAGTCGGCGTGCTCGCGGCAGTCGACGAGATGCCAGTAATCGAGGCCGGCCCGCCGGCGGGCCTTCTCGTCCATGTCGAAACCGATCGGGTGGATGACGTGGAGGCGGC
>JBEIUL010000054.1:0-9527 GCA_040374395.1 Phycisphaeraceae bacterium | reverse complement strand
GGGTTTGCAGTGACCTGCTTGAGCCCGAGGCTGACGCGTTCCTTTTCACGGTCGTACTTGAGGACCTTGACCTTGATCTCGTCACCCACCGAGAACAATTCGCTCGGGTGCTTGATGCGGCCCCAGCTCATGTCGGTGATGTGCAGGAGGCCGTCGATGCCGCCGAGGTCGATGAACGCGCCGAAGTCGGCGATGTTCGTGACCGTGCCCTTGACGATGTCGCCCTCGCGGACGTTCTCGAGCAGGCGGCGCTTCGCCTCCTCGCGCTCCTCCTCGATGAGCTTGCGGCGGCTGATGACGATGTTCCGCCGCTCCTCGTCGATCTTGAGGATGACCGCGCGGAGGGTCTTGCCCAGGAACTCGCCGATGTCGCCGGGACGGCGGACGTCGACCTGCGACGCGGGCAGGAAGACCGGCACGCCGATGTCGACGAGCAGGCCGCCCTTGATCTTGCGGAGGCACTTGCCCTCGATGACGTCGCCTTCCTTGCGGGTCTGGAGGATCTGCTCCCAGCCGCGGATGCGGTCGGCCTTGCGCTTCGACAGGACGACGGCGCCGTCCTCGCCCTCGAGGCTCTCGAGCAGCACCTCGACCTCGTCGCCGATGGCGGGATCGGAACCCTCGAACTCGCTCTTGTCGATCGAGCCCTCGCTCTTGAGCCCGACGTCGACCACGACGAAGTCGCCGGCGAAGCCGACGACCTTGCCGCGGAGGATGCTGTTGGGGGCGAAGTTCTTGATCTCCTCCTTGAGGATGCCGCTCATGTCGCCGGCAAGGACCTTGTTGGCAAGGTCGGCGCCGAGGTGGGCGCGGAGGAGCTCGTCGGCCTGCTTGGGATCGAAACGCAGGTCCTCGATCAGGTTGTAGTCGACCATGGGTTGTGGGGGGCGTCCGGCGGCCGGGGCCGCGACCCGCGGGTGCGGGCGAGGGACGCGAAGCGGGGGGAAAGGCGTGCGGGCCGCCCCCCGGCGCGTGCCGGGGGTGAAAGCGGGGGATCGCGTAGGTTAGCCGAAGGCCCCCTGCGATGGAAGCGTCAGGAGGACTTTCCGGCCGGGATCCGGCAGGAACCGTCGGGGCCGCACGTCCGGCCGAACCAGCCGCCGAGGCGGACCCGGTTCCGGGCGAACCAGCGGTAGCCCGCGTCGGCGAGGGGCCTCGCGAGCGGCCAGGCGGTCGGGGCGAGCAGCCAGCCGAGCCCGACCCGGCGGTACGCCTCGCGGAAGACGCCCACCCCGGTCTCGAGCCGCCCGTCGGGGTGGAGGCCATGGATCCGGGCCGAGAAGTCATCCAGGGTCAGGGGCTGCCCCGGCACCGCCGTCGAGGGATCGAAGTCACGCCCCGCGATGTCGACGAACCGCAGGCGCCCGTGGCGGTCGCGTCCGCGAAGCCAGGCGGCCTCTCGCACGCAGAACGGGCAGTCGCCGTCGAAGAAGAGGGTGAACGGTCCGTCGGGCATGCGGAGGGATTCGCGGAAGCCCCCGGGTCCGATGCGTTCAATTCGCCTCGCCGGCCGACGGGACCGTCGCGGGCTCGCCCGCCTCGGCCGCCCGACGGGCCCGCTCGCGGCGGAGTTCCTTCCGCATGCGGATGAAGCCGAGCACGCCGATCACGTTCACCGCCGTGCAGATCAGGAAGACCTCGGCCGCGTGGCCGCGCGGGGCGAGCCACTCGTAGAGGAGGTACGCCGCGATCGGCGCGAGCAGGCCGCGGAGGCCGTTCAACGTCACGTGGACCGCCATGTACTGGCCGTCCTTGTGGGCCGGGGCGAAGTCGTGGTGCCCGAGGTTCCACGCGAGCACGCCGCCGGCGAACCCGAGCCCGAGGATCACCGAGGCGATCTCGAAGAGGAGCAGGCTGTCGGCGAGGGCCCCGAGCCACATGCACGCCGACGCGGCGACGAAGGTCCAGCCATGGACGGCCCGGAACTCGATCACGTGGCCGCGGTCGAGCAGCCGGGCCCACATCGGGATCGCCAGCGGCATCACCGCGAGGGGAATGATCGTGTTGATGAGGATCCCCTTCAGGTAACTCACCTCGAAGCGGTCGTTCAGGTAGATCGCCAGCGGCGCGAAGAGCATGAGGTTCCCGAAGCCGAAGACCGACATCCACCACATGAACTGCCGGTAGTGGCGGTCCTCGTCGAGCGTGGTCCACATCTCGCGGCCGCTGCGCACCAGGGCCCGGCCCATCGAGACCGGGTGGAGCGTGAACGACGGGCCCGCGCGGCCCTGCAGCTCGGCCCGCGCGAGCCGCTTCTGCCCGCGGAGACGCACCTTCCGGTAGATCTGGTTGCCGTAGAGCCCGACCGCGGCGAGCATCGGGAACGCGACGCGGAACGAGACCGGGTTCGCGTCCATCGCGAAGCCGACGATCCAGCCCGCGGCGGCGAGCACGATGCTCTGCACCGTGGCCATGCGGCCGGCGATCGAGGCGCGGTTCGCCTTCGGGTAGTTGTTCCGCCACACCGCGGTGCGGAGCGTGATCACGCCGGTCCACGTGGTGCGGGCGAGGCCGATCAGGATCACCGCGCCCCACAGGCCGGCGGCGTTCATCGGCATCGCGGCCACGAGCGCGACGAGGATCGACGTGGCGACCTGGAGTCCCGAGATGAACGGAACTTTCGGCCGTCCGCGGGCCGCCGCCGACCAGAGGAAGCTCGTCAGGTTCGCGAAGTTCGGGGCCGCGGTGAGGATCGTGACCGCGAGGTTGAGGGCCCAGGGGTCGACCGCACCGGTGAAGGCCTTCTTGACCACGATCGCGATCGTGCCGCCCTCGATCGCCCCGAGCATGAACGGCAGGAAGAGCCACGACACGAGTTCGCGGGCGTAGGTGGCCCGGAGAAGCGGCGGCAGGTGCTTGGGGTGGAAGCTGCCGACCGTCGCCCGGAGGATGCCGAGGGGCAGGTCGATCGCCGCCCGCCCGTGACGCAAGGCGACGTCCGCGGGCGTCTCGGCGGGAGAATCGGGCGTCTCTGGTGCGGGCATGGGGAGGTCGGGTCGCGGGCCCACGGACCGGCGGCGGAAGCGGAAAAGATAGGCCGGCCCCGACGGGCGGGGCCGGCGCGGGAGACGAATGTGGTGCGGTCGCTCGGCGGGGTCAGCCGCCGGTCGCCACGACCGGCATCGGGCTCAGGTAGCTCGGACGGTCGGTGTAGAAGGCCCGCCCGAGGTCGCTCCAGAACATCCGAAAGTCCTGGTTGAAGTTGACCGCGAGGTCACGGTCGACATCCTGGTTCGACTCGTCAAGCGTCTGGAGCTCAGGCGTGAGGTTGCCCTTCACCGTGTTGAAGCTCACGTCGTTGGGGTTCGACTGGCAGCCGGTGACGGAGGCCGCGGCGATCAGGAAGAAGGCAGGAAGAAGTCGACGCATGGGGATCGGTGCTCCGCGGGGTTCGGATGGACAGGAGTGAAGAAGATAGCCCTCCCGGATGCGAGGTGTCAAAGACGCGCGGACGTTCAGGGCCCTCGTCGCGCCGGAGACCGGACCTCGCCAGTCGCGCGTCCCGGACGGACGCGGAACGCGGTTCTTTCCGCAAAGTGACGGGTTCCCCACGCGTGGAACGCGGTCCGAGGATAGATTTCCGCTGCACGCCCGTCGGCCCCGTGGGGAGCGATCAGCCGCATTCCTCGAACCTTTCTGAACCCCAAGGGATCGGCGATGCCGCGACGATGGCCAGGCCTCACGCCGCTTGCGGTGGAGTGGAAGGCCGGGATCGACGGCCGCCGAACCCACGTATCGTTGGGGTTCGAGCGAAGCACCTGGTTGGCGGGTCGATTCGGCCCGTCTGGGACCCCACCTTCGGGATTCAAGGGTCCTTGCCGCCCCTCGGGGCCGACGGGCGTGCGCGAGGCGGCCGATACGCGGTCGAGGGGACCGGTTTCCGGGCCTTGAACGGGGACCGGACGGCCCGAGCGGGGGCCCGGCCCGAAGGCTTGTGCGTGAAGAGGCTTCCGGCGATACTGCCCGGCTCGCCGCTGGGGCGGTCCGTCGTGGCCGCTCCTCACCGGGACTGGATGTCGGGCCGCCTCGTGGCTGGTCCCGGGATCCTCCCGAGGACAACGACCCATGAGCAAGTCCATCGAACTGCTTCTCCTCCGCAACGTCGAAAATCTGGGCATCGTCGGGGACGTCGTGTCGGTCCGCGCCGGCTTCGCGCGGAACTACCTGCTGCCGCACGCCCTGGCCGAGCATCCGACCCCCGAGAAGATCGATGCGCTGAAGGACGCCCGGGCGAAGGCCCAGGCCGAGCTCGCCGCGCTCCGGGCCCGCCGCGAGTCGACCATCGCGAAGCTCGTCGAGAAGAAGATCACGCTCGTCCGCAGCTGCAACGACCAGGGCCTCCTCTACGGCTCGATCACGCAGCGCGACATCTCGGACGCTCTTGTCGCCGAGGGTTTCGAGGTCGACATGCGGGCGGTGCGGCTGGCGCAGCCGTTCCGCCGCGTCGGCTCGTACTCGTGCCTCATCCAGTTCGAGCGCGACCTCAAGGCCGAGATCGCGATCGACGTGAAGCCCGACCGCATGCTCGAGTCGATGATGGCGCGGCCGGAGGAGACCGAGGCCAGCCCCGAGCCGGCCGAGCCCGCTGGCGAGGAGGCCGCGGAAGCCAAGTCCGAGGCCAAGTCCGCCGACAAGCCCGCCGACAAGCCCGCCGCCAAGCCCGCCAAGGACACGAAGAAGGCCGCGAAGGCCTGAACCGCCGGAGCGTCCCCGGACGCCCGAAGCGATCGTTCGCAGAAACAAAGCTCCCGCGGGACGATCGTCCCGCGGGAGCCTTTTTTCAGGCGTCCGTCCACGAGTCCGGACGCCATCAAGGGCGGAGATTGAAATCCCATCGGGACGGCCCGAGCGGGAGATACGACCGATTCGAGTCCGTTCGAGGTTCCCGGGTCGACGCCATGAGCTCGAGTCCCCCGGGAAAGCCGTCCGCGGACGGCCGCAGCATCCGTGCGATGAATTGATTGATATCCGCGGTTGAGTCCCTCGCAAGGATTTTCCGGGAAATTCCCGGAGATTCGACGCCCGCGCCGCGCGCCCTACCCGCGGGAGTTCCCGATCGGACGATCGCTCAAGTTCGGTATCTGCCGGGGGTTGCCGTGCCCCTGGAGCCACCGCCGGAACAACGCCTCGGTCTGCTCCTGCATCGAGTGGGAATAGACGTTCAGCCACGTGAAGCCGGGTCCGCCGGAGAGGATGTACCGGAGGATGAGCTCCTCCTGCGGGGTCCGCTTCTTGTCCATCAGCCACGTGACGAAGTCCTTCCACCGCGGGTGGTTCGTGTCGGCGATCGCGACCGTCTCCACCGCGAGGGGTGCGACGACCGCGATGACCGGGAGCGAGGCCGCGATCAGCGCGGCGATCGTCGCCGCCACCGCACCGCGGCGACGGTTCACCGGAGGCCGGGCGGCCGGAGAGGCGACCCGGTCCGTGCCATGCGGGTTGTGAACTCTCATCGTGCCTCCTCGCTTCCCCCGAAGATGCGGGCGCTCTCGAGGATCCGCCAGCCCGTGTCGCGGAAGGATGGGAATCGTCCCATCGTTCCCGCCAGCAGCCGGACGTCCTCGGCGTCGAGCAGCCAGTCGGGTTCGAAGCCGGTCTCCTCGGTCACGCGCTCGCGACGGAACCGTTCCATCGTGAACGCCCGCTCGCGGATCGACCAGTTGTCGAGGCGCTCGGCGATCTCGAACGCCTTGTTCGTGCAGATCGCCATCGTGCGATGCAGGTCGTGACCGGCGAGGTGCCGGAGCGCCATGTTGCATCCCACGATCGCCCACCAGCCGTAACTCTCGAGGGCATCGCCGGCCGGGAACGAGTCGGGATCGGTCACCTCCTCGAGCTTGGCCATCACCGCGGTCGCAGCCTCGAGCGGACTCTTCAGCCCGAGGGCGCAGCCGCATTCGAGCTCTCCCGCCCGGCAGGTCTCGGCCACCGCGTCGTACGACGGGTCGCCGAACTCCTCGGCCAGCCCGCGGTAGCAGGTCACGCTCTCGATGAGGTCGCGCCGCGCCCGCGTCGCGAGTTCGGCGACCCGGGATTCCGGTGCCCCCGCGAGCTCGCGCCGTATCGAGTTGCCCCGCACGTAGAGCGCGAAGGCCCGCCCGACCCGCTCGATCCGCGTGCGGGTCTGGCGTTCCTCGAGCTCCTGGACGAGCCCGCCCGCGATCGCCCTCGCCTCCGGGAGGTTCCAGAGGGCGTAGTGTGCATTCGCGAGATTCGCCTCGAGCATCAGCCTCGTGTCGGGCCGGATCGCCGGCTCGGCGAGGCCGCGACGAAGGGCCTCGAGGCTCTTCGTGTAGCGGCCGAGCAGGTCGTACGCCCCCGACTCGCGGTTGGCGGCGGCCGCCCGCTCGGCGGGCTCGGTCGCGACCTTCCGCATGGTCTCGGAGAGCGCAAGCATGCCGCGGGCGTCGCCCGCCCGGTGGGCGGCATGGGCGGCCGCGTCGAGCTCGGCGAAGCTCCGCCCGGCGGGATCCGCCTCGGGAGGCCCGTCCCAGATGCTCTCGGCGACATCCCCCAGTCGCCAGTCGAGCGTGTCGGCGATTCCCGCGACGAAATCGAGTTTCGGGTTGCCGCTCTCCGGGACGAGCTTGCTCGGGTCGCGTCCGAGCCGTTCGGAGAGTTGGGTGCGGTTCAGCCCGCGGTACATCCGTGCGAGCTCGACCAGCCGGTCGAGCCGCACCTTCCTCGAGGACCCTGACGCGGCCATGAATGCCGTCCTTTCGGTCCACCTGCCGTCGCCTGAACTGGGCGACGACTCCAGCCCTTGATGGCTCCATCATGCGCGGGAAAACCGCCCGGTCACGGATTCCGGGAAAAATTTCTTGCGCCCGCCCGTTCCCCGCCGACCGGACCTTCCCCGGACGCGTCGCCGGCCTCCCGGCGTGGGAAGGCCGTTACACTCGCGTCGTGGAATTCCCGACCTCCGACCCCTCGCCCGACATGCCCACCAATCTCCTCTCCCGACGCGAAGTCCTCACCGACACCCGCCGTTCCGTCACCCACAAGTTCTCGATCGGGGGCCATGAGGGTTACCTCACGATCGGCCTGTTCGAGGACGGCCGGCCCGGCGAGATCTTCATCAAGATGAGCAAGGAGGGGTCGACCCTCTCCGGCCTCATCCAGGGCTTCTGCCGGGCGTTCAGCCTCTGCCTGCAGCACGGGTTGCGCGTCGAGGAGGCGGTCGAGCGCTTCCGCGGGATGCGGTTCGAGCCGATGGGTGCCACGTCGAATCCCGAGATCCCCGAGTGCTCGTCGATCCTCGACTACGTCGCCCGCTACCTCGAGCACGAGTTCGTCGAGCGCGAGTGAGCTGAGCCCCTCGTTCAGGCCCCGAGCCGTTTCCGCAGCACCGCCGCCAGGCTCGCGGGGCCAGGAAGGCCGGCGGGGGTCGCCACCAGATCTCGGTGAGACCGTCGCCGGCGGGGCTGCCGACCGCCCGAACCGGCCCCTGGACGCCGCGGAGCCGGGTCTCGAGGTCACGCGGCCGGTCGGTGCGGAAGATCACGTCGCCCTCGCGTCGCTGGATCGAGCGGATCCCGAGCGCCGCCGCGTGCAGCCGGACCTCGGCGAACTCGACGAGCGATCGCGTGGCCGCGGGCGGCTCGCCGTACGCGCTGGCGAGATCGGCGGCGACCTTCGCGAGGGCCTCGGGCGACTGGGCCTGGCCGATCCGGCGATAGGCCTCCATGCGCCGCGCGTCCGACGGCACGTAGCCCTTCGGCACGCTGCCGGCGAGCCCGATGTCGATCGCGATGTCGGCGGGCACGATCCGCGGCTCGCTCTTGAGCTCGGCGACCGCCTGCTCGAGCAGCTCGCAGTACATCTCGTAGCCGACCGCGGCGATGTGGCCGCTCTGCTCGGCGCCGAGCAGGTTGCCCGCGCCGCGGATCTCGAGGTCGCGCATCGCGATCTTGAAGCCGGCGCCGAGCATCGAGTAGTCCTCGATCGCCTTGAGCCGCCGCATCGCCTCCTCGGTGATCGTCCGGTCCTCGGGCAGCAGCAGGTAGCAGTACGCCCGGTGCTTCCACCGCCCCACGCGGCCGCGGAGCTGGTGCAGCTCGGCGAGCCCGAAGCGGTGGGCGTCGCGGATGATCATGGTGTTCGCGGTCGGGATGTCGATGCCGCTCTCGATGATCGTCGTCGACACGAGGATGTCGGCGTCGTGCCGCATGAATCGCAGCATGACGTCCTCGAGTTCCTTGGCGGCCATCTGGCCGTGACCCATCACGATGCGGGCGCCCGGCGCGAGGTCCTGCACCTCGCGGACCACGTCGTCGAGGCCGTGGACGCGGTTGTGCACGTAGAAGACCTGGCCCTCGCGGGCGAGCTCGCGGCGGATCGCCGCCCCGACCCGCTGCGGCGAGGGCGGGATCACCTCGGTCACGATCGCCCGGCGGTCGAGCGGGGCGGTCGTGAGGCTCGAGATGTCGCGCAGCCCGAGCATCGCCATGTGCAGC
This sequence comes from Phycisphaeraceae bacterium, assembly GCA_040374395.1. Taxonomy (GTDB): domain Bacteria; phylum Planctomycetota; class Phycisphaerae; order Phycisphaerales; family SM1A02; genus JBEIUL01. The sequence continues at coordinate 1,071 of JBEIUL010000054.1, read as the reverse complement.
GTGCGGGGGATCGGCGTCGCCGAGAGCGTCAGCACGTCGGCGAGCATGCGGATCGCGAGCAGGCGGTTCTTGTGCTCGACGCCGAACCGCTGCTCCTCGTCGACGACCACGAGGCCGAGGTCGTCGAAGCGCACGTCCTGCGAGAGCAGCCGGTGCGTGCCGATGATCACGTCGACCTTGCCGGCGGCGAGCTCGGCGAGGATCTCGCGGGCTTCCGCGTCGGTCTTGAACCGCGAGAGGCTCTCGACGCGGAACGGGTACGCGCGGAAGCGGTCGCGGAAGGTCCGCTCGTGCTGCTCGGCGAGGACGGTCGTCGGCACGAGCACCGCGACCTGCTTCCCGAACTCGACCGCCTTGAACGCGGCCCGGATCGCGACCTCGGTCTTCCCGAAGCCGACGTCGCCGCAGATGAGCCGGTCCATCGGCCGTTCCGACGTCATGTCGCGCTTCGCCGCCGCGATCGCGGCCTTCTGGTCGTCGGTCTCCTCGTACGGGAACTCGGCCTCGAACTCGCGCTGCCACGCGGTGTCGGCGGGGTAGCGGATCCCGGGCACCGCCTCGCGGCCGGCCTGCACCCGCAGGAGCTCGGCGGCGAGTTCCTTGACGCCCTCCTCGACCTCCTCCTTCGCACGCTTCCATCGCTTGCCGCCGAGCAGCGACAGCTGCGGTCGCGTGCCGCCGGCGCCGATGTACTTCTGGACGAGCTCGATCCGCGACGCGGGCACGTGCAGCCGGCTGCCGCCGTCGAACTCGAGGGTGAGGAACTCCTCTTCCGTCGCGCCGCCGGGGGCGTCGGCGTCGAGCGACTTCGCGATCCGCTGCAGGCCGATGAAGCGGGCGATGCCGTGGTCGCGGTGGACGACGTGGTCGCCCGGCTCGAACGAGACGAACGCCTCGCGGGCCTTGCCGCCGGCGAGGCGACGGCCCCGGCGGCGGAAGCCGTAGCGGTGGAGGATCTCGCCCTGCGGGATGAGGGCGATCGCGGGCCCGGGCGGGGCGAAGCCCTCGCCCCGCCAGAGGAAGCCGCGGTGGAGGTGGCCGAGGACGACCGTCGCGCGGGCCCCCGGCGCG
>JBEIUL010000473.1:0-2179 GCA_040374395.1 Phycisphaeraceae bacterium | reverse complement strand
GGCCATGCCGCGGAACATAGCGGCGGGGCGGCTCAGCGCTCGGCCTTCGCCAGGAAGTCGGCGACGCCCATGATGGGGATTCCATACTGCCGGGCCTTCTCGGCTTTCCCGGACAGGCTCGCGGAATCAGCGGCGACGAGCAGGTCGCAGCCCTTCTTGCTGACCGCATCGACCGGTTGGCAGCCGAGGCGGGCGGCGAGCGATTCGAGCCGCATGCGATCCATGGGGCGGCCGGCGCGATCGGTCGCGGCGCCGGTGAAGCAGATGCGCATTCCCGGGCGGAGGGCGGCGGCGGTGGGCGTCGGCTTCGGCGATTCCGCCGGAATCCGGGCGTCGGTGACGCCGAGGGCCCTGGCGACCCGCTCAAGCAGCGAACGTTCGGCGGCCACGATCGTGCCGTCGCGCTCGACGGCCCGGCGGATCGAGGCGAAGTACGCCTCGTGCATGGCCTTCACCTGGTCGGGGGTCAGGCCGAGGGCTCGGATCTGCGTGTCGAGAAGGTCGCGCTCGGAACTCGACATCGTCCCGTCGGCCAACGCCCAGTCGACCAGCTCGAAGTACGTGACGCACGCATCGAGGCTCGATGGGTAGCAGGCCCGCGCGAGCAGCTTCCGCAGCGGCAGCGGAGCCGTGCCGCCCACCGCCTCGCGGCGCAGCGTGCGGGCGGTCGCGGTGCCCGACCGTGTCGCGACCCGGGCCGGCCCGGCCGGGCCGGCTGGGGTGTCGTCGAGCAGTTTGCGGAACAGTCCGGCGGCGACGCTCCGCGGCCTTTCCGCCACGAATGCTCGGGATCCAGATGCTCTGGGGTCCTCGGGAAGGACCACGACCGGGCTCAACCTTCGAAAGGCTCCACCGACCGGGGAACCCCGTCGTTCCGCGTGCGGATCAGGCGTCCGAAGTACGCCCGGTTCACGAACGACCTTGCCTCGCGTTCAGCTTGACGACGGTATGGCCGCCCCACGCCCGTCACCCGGCACTCACGCCCTCTTCCGGAACCACAACTGATAGTCGCGCTCGACCACCTCGACGCGGTCGCCCATGAGCTGCAGGAACGCGTCGATCGCGGGCTTCGGCACGCTGCCCTTCTCGGGGACCGTGAATCCGTAGTCGTCGCAGCCGATGAGGCCACCCGGCTTGCAGATGAGGAAGGCGTTCACCACGTCGAAGAGCACGTTCGGCGCCGCGTGGCTGGCGTCGACGTAGACGAAGTCGAAGTGGGCGTCGGGCACATGGGCCCGCACGTCGTGCGAGCCGATCCAGAGCAGCGTGGCACGGTCCTGCTGCCCGACGTGGGCGAGGTTCGCGATGAGCCGTGGCTTCCGGCCGAGGCTGTTGTCGTCGACGCAGGTGATTCGCGCATCAGGATGCGTGAGGATGTTCTGCAGCATCCAGATCGCCGACGCTCCCTCGAACGAGCCGATCTCGAGGAATCGCACGGGCTGCCCGCGGAAGGGGGCCAGCATCCGTTCGAAGACCTGCACGCGGTTCCCCTCCCAGGTCTGCCAGCGTTCGGTCTCGGGGAAGGCGAGGCCCGCTTCGGGCTTCGGGGTGGGCGGCTTGCGGGTTTTCCAGAAGGGCATGGTGGAATCGGGCCGGCGGAGCGACCTTCCGCAGGGTACCGGGAACGCGGCGAGGCCACCGTCCGACCGGAGCGCCGTCGGCAACTCCCGGGCCCACCCGTTAGTCTCTGTCAGGTCGATGTCCTTCCTCGGAATCCACGCCGCCATGATCGAGAGCTACGCCGATCACCAGTTGAGGGCCAAGCGCCAGTCGCGGGTGCTTATCCTCATGTTCATCGGCGGCGTGGTCGCGACGGTCGGGTCGTTCTGGCTCATCGTGGCGGGGGCGATCGCGGTGCAGCAGAAGGCCGAGTGGACCGACACGCTGAAGCTCTGGCAGCCCCTCGGCGGCGTGACCGGGGTGGTTTCCCTGGTCGTCCTCATCGGCTCGCTGCGCACGCTCTACCGCCTGCGGCACGGAGGCCCCGCGATCGCCGAGATGCTCGGCGGCGTCGAGATCTCGCGCGACACGCGGCAGGCCGACGAGCGGAAGCTGCTGAACGTCGTCGAGGAGATGGCGATATCGAGCGGGCTGCCGATGCCGCGGGTGTACATCCTCGAGGGCGACGTGATCAACGCCTTCGCCGCGGGCTACCGGCCCGAGGATGCGGTGGTCGGGT
>JBEIUL010000466.1:0-2258 GCA_040374395.1 Phycisphaeraceae bacterium | reverse complement strand
GGGATCGCGCCGACCTCCTCGCCCGTCGCGGGGTTCATCGAGCGCAGCGTGCGGCGGTCGGCGCAGCCGGAGAGCGGTTCCGTCAGGTGGAGCCGGGATTCGGTCGTGGACATGGGTGGAAGGGTACGGGGCGCGAATCCGGACGTGGTAGGGTTCGGGCGTGGAAATCCTCGCCGGCATCCTCGCCCTCTCGCTCGCCGGCGGCACGGTCCCGGGATCCGCCCCGCCGGCGTCGCCTCCGGACCGTCCGAGCCTGAACCCGAACATCGTCCTGGTCCTGGTCGACGACTGGGGCTGGCAGGACCTCTCGGTGCCGATGCTCGAACGCCGCACGCCCCTGAACGACCGCTTCCGCACGCCGAACCTCGAGGCGATCGCGGCCCGCGGCGTGCGGGCCTCGGACGCGTACGCCGCCGCACCCGTCTGCACCCCGTCGCGGGTCGCGATCATGACCGGCCAGTCGCCGGCCCGCACCGGCGTGACGTACTGGACGCTCGAGCGCGACCGCGACACGAGCTCACGGCACCCGCGGCTCGATCCGCCGGCGTGGGAGGTGAACGGGATCGGTCCGGATCCGGCGCTCCTGCCGCGACGGCTTGCCGACGCGGGCTATGCGACGATCCACGTCGGCAAGGCCCACTTCGGCGCCCGCGGCTCGCCGGGGGCCGACCCGCGATCGCTCGGCTTCGCGGTGAACGTCGCGGGGCACTCCGCGGGCGCGCCGGGCAGCTTCCTCGCCTCGCACCGCTTCAAGGACGCGGCACGGAAGCGGGCCGAGCGCGGCGAGGCGGCGGATCCCGCGACCGCGCCCGCCAGCGTCTGGGACGTGCCCGGCCTCGAGCGCTGGCACGGCACGGATGCGTGGCTCGACACGGCCCTCGCCGAGGAGGCAAGCGAAGCGATCTCGGCCGCGATCGCCGACGGCACGCCGTTCTTCCTGAACTTCTGCCCCTACGGCGTGCACACCCCGATCATGGAGGACGCACGTTTCGCGAGGGATTTCCCCGGCCTCGACGCCCGCGAGCGGGCGTACGCCACGATGGTCGCCGCGGTCGACGACGCGATCGGGCGGATCGTCGAGACCTGCCGCGAGAAGGGCGTGCTCGACCGCACGGTGTTCGTGATCACCGGCGACAACGGCGGGCTCTCGGCGCATTCCCGCGGCGCCGCCCCCGACGGCTCGACCGCCCACCATCACAACGCGCCGCTCCGCAGCGGAAAGGGCTCGGCCTGCGACGGGGGCGTGCGTGTCCCGTTCATCGTCGCGGGGCCCGGGATCGCGCATCGAAGTTCGCCGATCTCCGCGCCGATCGTCGGCACCGACCTCTATCCGACCATCCTCGCCTTCGCCGGCGTGAAGCCGCCGCCCGGACGCACGCTCGACGGCATCGACCTCGGACCGCTGCTGCGCGGCGAGGTCGCGACGCTGCCCGAACGCACCATCCTCTTCCACCAGCCGCACGCGTGGGGCCCGACCGGCCCGGGCATCGAGCCCTTCAGTTCGGTCCGCCGCGGCGACCTCAAGCTGGTCTGGTTCCACGACGCGATCGACGGCGGGAACCGCACGAGGCTGGAGCTCTACGACCTGCGGGCGGATCCGGGCGAGAGCCACGATCTGGCGGCCGGACGCCCGGACGACCTCGCCTCGATGCTCGCCCTCCTCCGGGACGCCCTCGCGACCGCGAACGCCCGCCTCTCGGTCGACCGCGCCTCCGGCCGGCCGGTGACGCCGCCGTCCCCCGCCCTCGCGGAGGACACGGGAACGCCTCGATAACCTCGCTTTCGTGGTTCGCCGGGCGAGCCGCGACCCCTCGCACCCCTCGCCTTCCCCCCGCCTTTCCGGTACGCTTCGCGACCCTCCCTCACCCAGAGGGCCGTCGGTGACACGCCTTGGCGTGGCTCCGCATGGGGCGACCGTCGCTCTCGCGGCAATCGGTCGTTCCAGCCCCCGAGGGATCGCCGCGGGCTCGGGCCGTTCCCGAACCGCGTCCGGCGCGTCGCTTCCGCGGCCGTCCGTCGGTTCGTCTTCCGGTCCGGAGCCCGCCCTCCCCCACGCTGCACAACCTCGCCCCGCACCGCCGATGGCCAGGCCCGTCTGGATCGGCGGATGAGTTCCTGGCCGGCTATGCGCTGGCCCAGGCGGTGCCGGGGCCGCTGTTCACCTTCGGCGCCTTCCTCGGCGCCGGCTCGGGCGGCGTGCTGGGCGGGGCGGTGGTGCTGGTGGCGATCTTCCTGCCCGGGCTGCTGCTGATGGTGGG
>JBEIUL010000357.1:0-3160 GCA_040374395.1 Phycisphaeraceae bacterium | reverse complement strand
CTTTGGCCTGTCCAACGTTCCTGTTGGCCTGTCCAAGGGCACACTTTGGCCTGTCCAACGTTCCTGTTGGCCTGTCCAAAGCTCCTTCGTGCCTGTCCAGACCGGCGCCCCAGCCCGATGCCCGCATGGGCCTCATGGTCCAAAAAAGAGGTCTTCAGTCGGAGCCAAAGCCGGGTCAAGCACGGCGGCGGAAGGATGAGGAACGGGGAAATCGCCTGAGACGCAGATAGGTTTATCCGAGTATCTTCGGTGTCGCGGACGCCCGTTCGCCCGGAGGCTCCCATGCCGATCACCCCCCGTCTCGCGCTCGTCACCGTCGGCGTTCTCGCAGCCGGGGCCGCGAGCCTGCCGCTCATCGACGCCCCGCCCGACGGCAGTTACGCCCTCATCGCGACGAACGAGCTCGGCATGCACTGCATGCAGGACGACTACAGCGAGTTCTGCGTGCTGCCGCCGTTCAACTCGATCCGCGCCCAACTCATCCAGCGCGGCAATCCGCCGCAGATCGTCGAGAGCGGCGTCGAGGTTCGCTACACGCTGCCCGCCCAGCAGCGGGGGGTCGACCAGAACAACTTCTGGGTCCATGCCGAGCAGACCTTCGGTGTGGACCTCCCGCCCGGCGTCGGCCTGGCCGGCACTCGCACCTCGGGCACGATGGCCGCGACGGGCCACGGGATCTTCGAGGCGACCGGCGCTCCGGTCCTCTCCGTCGACGACGACGGCCGACTCGATCCGTATCCGCTTGCCCTCGTGAGTGCGACCGGCCCGCTCGGCACGGCCTACGCGCCGCCGGTGGTGCCCGTCTCGAGCGAGATGAGCTGCAGCTTCTGCCACGGTGCCGAGGGCGGCTCGATCGCCGACTCGTTCCTTTCCGCGCACGATCGCCTGCACGCCACCGACCTGATGAACGCGAAGCCTGTGCTCTGCGCCGCATGCCACGCCGACGCGGCCCTCGGGGCCCCCGGCGTCAAGGGCGTGCCGAACCTCTCGAGCGCGATGCACCTCTCGCACGCCCCGCGGGTCGAGAAGCTCGGGCTCGACAACTCGTGCTACGCGTGCCACCCGGGCGTCCGCTCGCAGTGCCAGCGCGACCTTCACGCCGCCCGCGGCGTCGGCTGCATCGACTGCCACGGCGACATGACCGCGGTCGGTTCGCCTGCGCGTCAGCCGTGGATCGAGGAGCCGCGCTGCGGCCAGTGCCACGAGGCGAACGCCGAGCGGCAGTTCGAGCAGCCCGGCAAGAACTTCAAGGAGTCGGTCGGCCACGGCGGTGTCCGCTGCGTGACCTGCCACGGGTCGCCGCACGCGATGGTCGAGGCCACGACCCCGATCGACAACCTTCAGTGGAACCGGATCGCCGGTTCCGCCGAGCCCCTGAACAAGTGCACCACCTGCCACCTCGGCGAGCCGGGCGGCGACTTCTTCCACCGTACGACCCCGTGAGACTCCGGAGGAAACCATGGCCATCACCTCGCTGATCGTCGTCTCGGTCCTCGCCCTCGGTCCCGGCTCGTACCTGGTGCGCGAGCTGCCGCCGCTCGCGAACGATCCGGCCGCGAGGCGCTTCGAGCCCGGCACGCGGGCGATGGCCATCTCGGCGGCCGGGGCCGTCGGCGGCTCGTCGGTGACCGACTCCGCCGAGCGGAACATCCACGCCTGCCGCTGGGGTCCCGACGGCGCGAAGGCTGACCTGCCGCCGCTCCCCGGCGACATCCACTCGATGGTCCTCGGCGGCAACGCCGCGGGCGATCTCGTCGGCGTGAGCTTCCGCATCGGCGAGCTCGACGTGCACGGCGTCCGGTGGGGCGCCAGCGGCACGGTCTCGACGCTCGGTTCGATGCAGCCGGTCGACGTGAACGAGACGGGAGCGGTCGCCGGCACGGTTCCCGCGGGCGGCAATCCGCCGGCGTGCACGCGGGCCGTGCGGCGCACCGGCTCGACGAACGTCTCGCTGCCCACGCTCGGCGGCGGACCGTCGGCGCGGGCGGCCGCGATCAACGCCTCGGGCTGGATCGTCGGCTGCGGCATCCTCGCCGACCGCTCGACCACGCACGCGTGCGTCTGGACCGGCAGCGGGGTCCCGATCGATCTCGGAACGCTCGGCGGCACGAGCTCATGGGCCCGCGACCTCGATGGCCAGACCGCGGTCGGGGTCGCCGAGCTTGCCGACGGAACTCCGCACGCGGTGCGTTGGACGCTCGGCCCGAGCGGAACCCCGACGGCGACGGTCGATCTCGGCACGGCCCCCAAGGCCCGCACCAGCGCCGCCGAGGTCATCCACCCCGACGGCCGGATCGGCGGCACCAGCGACGATCGCGCGGTGCTCTTCGAGGGCGGCTCGGTGATCGACCTGAACAACCGCATCCCCGCGGGCTCCGGCTGGGTGCTGAACGCCGTGACCGCCCTTGGCGACGGCGGCCGGATCGCCGGTCGCGGGCGCTTCCACGGGCTCCCCCGCGGATTCCTGCTCGAGCCCAACCTCCTCCTCGGCGACCTCAACGGAGACGGCATCGTGGCGGCGATCGACCTCGGCATGCTCCTGGCGGCTTGGGGACAGGCCGGAACCGGTGACCTCGACGGTTCGGGTTCGGTCGACGGGGCCGACCTCGCGATCCTGCTCGCGAACTGGACCTCGCACTGACCGGCCGCCCGCGGCCACGTTCGCTCGTCCGGGCGTACACTCCGCCCCCGACCGCATCCCGAAACAGACGCCCGAACGGAGCACCCGATGCCCTTCACGTTGCCCGAACTTCCCTACGCCGAGAACGCCCTCGAGCCCGCGATCGACGCGCGGACGATGAACATCCACCGGACCAAGCACCATCAGGCCTACGTCACGAACCTGAACAAGGCCCTCGAGGCGCACGCGGACTGGGCCGGGAAGTCGATCGACGAGATCTGCACCCGCATCGGCGAGGTTCCCGAGGCGGTTCGCGGCGCCGTCCGCAACAACGGCGGCGGCCACTGGAACCACTCGTTCTTCTGGGTGACGCTGGCCCCGGCGGGGCAGGGCGGCTCGCCGTCGCCGGCCCTCGCGAAGGCGATCGACGCGGCGTTCGGCTCGATGGACGGCCTCAAGGAGAAGTTCGCCGCGGCTGCCGCCGGACGCTTCGGCTCGGGCTGGGCGTGGCTCGTCAAGAAGCCCGACGGAACGCTCGCG
>JBEIUL010000487.1:0-2089 GCA_040374395.1 Phycisphaeraceae bacterium | reverse complement strand
GGCCATGCCTCGTCGTGACCTTCACGCGGGGCTTGATCGAGTGACGGGCCTTCGCTGGCGTCTGTCGTCCGCCGGCGTGTCGTTCGGCTTCCGTGTGCTTCCTCGACGAGGCATGGCCTCGTCGTTCCGGGGGCCGTGCGTCCGGAGGCGCGGCGTGTCTGTTCGACGCCTCGGGTCGCACGCGTCGGTCGCCGAGCGTACCCCTCACAACCGCGCGATCCGCTCCTCGATATCCCGCTCGGCGAGCGCCCCGACCAGCCCGTCCAGCTGCCCCGCGAGCAGCTCCTTCAGCGGGAAACCCCGCTCCAGCCGGTGATCGACCGCGAGGTTCTCCTTGAAGCGGTAGGTCCGGATCTTCTCGGCCCGGTCGCCCGAGCCGATCATCGACTTCCGCTCGGCGCTTCGCTTCGCCTCGGCCTCGCGGCGCCGCCGCTCGTGTACCCGGGCCCGCAGCAGCCGCCAGGCTTTCTCGCGGTTCTGCAGCTGGCTGCGGGTCTCCTGCATGCGGACCTCGATGCCGGTCGGCAGGTGAATCAGATGCACCGCGGTCGCGACCTTGTTCACGTTCTGCCCGCCCGGCCCCTGGGCGGTCGTGAGCATCTCCTTCACCTCGCTCGCGTCGACCTCGGCCTCGATCTCGTCGGGCTCGGGCAGCACCGCGACGGTGGCGGTCGAGGTGTGCACGCGGCCCTGGGCTTCCGTCGCAGGCACCCGCTTGACCTGGTGCGTGCCGCCCTCGTAGCCGAGTTCGCTCCAGACGCCGTCGCCGGTGAGTTCGGCGATCGCCTCGGTCACGCCGCCCTGGTCGCCGGGCGTCGACTCGAGCGGGTCGAATCGCCAGCCGCGGCGAGCGGCGTGGCGGCGGTACATCTCGACGAGTTCGCCGGCCCAGAGCGCCGCCTCGAGGCCGCCGACGCCCATTCGCACCTCGAGGATCACCGTATCGATCGAGCGGTCATCGCCGGTCACGAGCTCGCGCCGCACCGTGTCGACGAGCCCGTCGCGGCGGGACCGCAGCGGAGGAAGGTCGGCCGCGGCCAGCGCCGCCAGCTCGCGATCGCCGCCTGGGGCCGCGAGCGACGCGAGGTCGGCGATCTCGCGGTCGATCCGCCGCAACTCGCGGAACCGCCCGACCGTCGGCTCGATCGCCTTCCGCCGCGACGCGATCGACCGGGCCTTCCGGTGGTCGGCCGCGATCGCCGGGTCCTCGAGCTGCGCCGACAGCCGGTCGAACTCGGCGTCGATCGACTCGAGGGTGCGGACGAGATTGTCGGGAAGGTCAGGCATTCGCGGACGCGGAAGCGGGGGCCAAAGAAACAGCCGTCCCGATCGGCGGGACGGCTGCGACGGTTTCCCGGGTTGGGAACTACTTCTTGGCGGCGGGCTTCTCGCCCTTCTTCTCGAAGTAGTTGCCGGCGAACTTCCGCTGGAACTTCTCGACGCGGCCGGCGGTGTCGATGAACGACTTCTGGCCGGTGAAGAAGGGGTGCGAGCCCGACCAGACCTCGACGTTGAGCTCGGGCACGGTCGCGCCGGTGGTCATCACCAGCTCGCCGCGGTAGTAGATCTTCGCGTCGGGGTAGAACTTGGGATGGGTGTCCTTCTTCATGGCGGCCTCTCGGGTCCCGCGAGCCGGGCCCGTCCGGCGGGCGCGTCAGCGGGGAGGAGTTTGTTGGAACCGACGCCGCGGACGCGGAGTCGAGTCGGGCAGTGTATCGGCGAGCGGGGGGAAGGGGGAGAGGGTGAGGAGACGGCGGGAGGGTCCGGGAACCGGCTGAGGGGTTTGGGGGCGGGCCGACGCGGCCTCCGCGGGACCGGAGCAATCCGCGCCACCCGACCGCGGTTCGACCCCGGGATCGACGATGTGGTTGACCCTCAAGCGGCACGCGGTACAGTTCGCGGCCCGACATTCCCCTATAGCTCAATTGGTAGAGCGGGCGGCTGTTAACCGCCAGGTTGCTGGTTCGCGTCCAGCTGGGGGATTTCAAGGCCCGCCTCGAAGTCGAGGCGGGCCTTTTCGTTGACTGGCGGCGTGGGCCAGGAGGCCCGCGCGGGGCGTCGTGGCGGGGGTTCAGCGCTCTCGCCTTTG
>JBEIUL010000468.1:0-2246 GCA_040374395.1 Phycisphaeraceae bacterium | reverse complement strand
CTCCCCGTAAAACCCGGCAGTTTTCGCCGCTATCATCGCCGCCGGAGATCTCGATGACCACGATGGCCGCGTCCGACCGCACCGTTCCCCACGCCACGACCCGCCGCGGCCCCGAGCCCGCCCCCGAGGGAGCCCTCGAGGTCGAGCGGATCCCCACCTTCGTCTTCGCCCGAAGCCGCGACGTGAGCGCGACCGTCGCCTCCGAAATCGCCGCCCTCATCCGCGCGAAGGCCGCCCGCGGCGAACGCTGTGTCCTCGGCCTCGCGACCGGCTCGACGCCGACGATGGTCTACGCGGAACTGATCCGTCTCCACCGTGAGGAAGGCCTCTCGTTCCGCAACGTCGCCACCTTCAACCTCGACGAGTACTGGCCGATGGACCCGGCCGAGCTGCAGAGCTACCGCCGGTTCATGCGCGAGCATCTTTTCGACCACGTCGACATCGACCCGTCGAACGTGCACCTGCCCGACGGCACCGTGCCGCTCGAGCGGGTCCACGAGCATTGCGTCGCCTACGAGAAGGCGATCCGCGACGCGGGCGGCATCGACCTCCAGCTGCTCGGCATCGGACGCACCGGCCACGTCGGCTTCAACGAGCCGGGCTCGACGCGCAGCTCTCGCACACGGCCCATCTCGCTCGATGCGTTGACGCGGAAGGACGCGGCGAGCGATTTCTTCAGGCAGGAGAACGTCCCGCTGCGGGCGATCACCATGGGCGTCGGTTAGATTCTCGACGCCCGTCGCGTGATCCTCATGGCCTTCGGCGAGGGCAAGAGCGCCGTCGTCGCGAAGGCCGTCGAGGGCCCGATCACCGAGTCGATCGCCGCGAGCTTCCTGCAGCAGCATCCGAACGCCGCGTTCTGGCTCGACGCGGCGGCCGCCGCCGACCTCACGCGGCTCAAGTGCCCGTGGAAGCTCGGGCCCGTCGCGTGGAACGACCGCAACGTGCGCAAGGCGGTGATCTGGCTCGCCAAGCAGACGAAGAAGGCGATCCTCAAGCTCGTCGCCGAGGACTACAACGAGCACCACCTGCAAGATCTTCTCGCGACCCGCGGCAAGGCCTACGACCTGAACCTCGAGGTCTTCCGCGCCCTGCAGCGGACGATCACCGGCTGGCCCGGCGGCAAGCCGCGCGACGCGAAGCGCTCGGGCGACATCGATCGGCCGTCCGACCGGATCTTCCCGAAGCGGGTGCTCATCTTCTCGCCGCACCCCGACGATGACGTGATCTCGATGGGCGGCACGCTCATCCGCCTTGTCGACCAGGGCCACGAGGTGCACGTCGCGTACCAGACCTCGGGGAACATCGCGGTTTCCGACGCCGACGCCCTGCGGTTCGCCGATTTCGCGTCGGACTTCAACCAGGCCTTCGGCTTCGAGGGGGCCCGCACGAGCGAGCTCGAGACCGAGATCCAGCGGAAGCTGCGGGGCAAGAAGCCCGCGTCGGTCGATCCGCCGGAGGTCCAGCAGCTCAAGGGCCTGATCCGCCGCGGCGAGGCCCGCGCCGCCGGGGCCGCCTGCAACGTGCCGGAAAGCCGGCTGCATGTCCTCGACCTGCCGTTCTACGAGACCGGCCGCGTGCGCAAGAAGCCGCTCGGCGAGGAGGACGTGCGGATCACCGTCGACCTGCTGCGGAAGATCCAGCCTCATCAGATCTACGCCGCCGGCGACCTCTCCGACCCGCACGGCACGCACCGCACGTGCCTGGGCGCCGTCTTCGCCGCCATCGCCCGCTGCAAGGACGACGCCTGGCTCGCCGACTGCGAGACGTGGCTGTATCGCGGCGCGTGACAGGAGTGGGACGTCGAGCACCTCGACATGGCCGTGCCGCTCGCCCCCGACGAGGTCGCCCGCAAGCGCGCCGCGATCTTCCGCCACCAGAGCCAGAAGGACCGCGCGATGTTCCCCGGCTCCGACGACCGCGAGTTCTGGCAGCGGGCCGAGCAGCGGAATCGCGCGACGGCGAGCCTGCTCGATTCCCTCGGCCTCGCCGAGTACGAGGCGATCGAGGCGTTCGTGCGGTGGGATGGGGTGGCGTTGGAGTGAGGGCGGACGTGGCGTTTGCCTTACAATTCGCCTTGATTTTCGTCATCTGACGCTTATCGCTGGTTACACTGCCTCCCCCGCGCCGCCCCGTCCCGGGCCGGCCGTTCCAGGAAGGGTGCCCGCGCGTGAACGTCTTCGATCTCCGCGACCAGCTGGCGGACGACTACGAGTCGTTCCTGCGCGGCTTCATCCAGGTCCGCG
>JBEIUL010000077.1:0-8349 GCA_040374395.1 Phycisphaeraceae bacterium | reverse complement strand
GCCCGCGAATGCCCTCGCCGGCCAGCGGCAGCGCTCGGCCGGCCCGAATCGTCGGGCGCAGAGCCGGTCCAGGGTCCGCGCGGCGAGCGCCATCTCGTCGGCGACCATCGCGGCGTGGTCGGCCGCAGCCGGCCACCGGCCGAGGTACGCAGGCAGCACCGCCGAGCGGAGGAAGCCGCGGGCCCGGCTCGAGTCGAGGTTCGTCGGATCCTCGCTCCAGGGCACGCCGACGCCCATGAGGAACTCGAGGCATGCCGCGTGGCCGATCGCAAGCATCGGCCGCACGAGAGTGACCCGGGCGGAGAGCCGCCGGCGCGGCCGGGGTGACGAGATCGAGGCGAGGCCCCGTCCGCGGCCGATCCCGATCAGGATCGACTCGAGCCGGTCGTCGGCCTGGTGGGCGGTGGCGAGGGTCGCGATCCCGCGGCGTTCGGCCGCGGCGACGAGGGCCGCGTAGCGGGCGGTGCGGGCCCGGGCGAGTACGTTTCCCCCGCCGGAACCGATACGCAGCGGAATCCGCTCGAACGGCACGCCGATCGATCCGGCGAGGTCCTCGATGGCATCCAACTCACGGGCAGCCTCGGGCCGCAGGCCATGGTCGACCGCAAGGGCCACCGGCGCGGGGGCATCGCCACGGAGGGCGAGGGCCGCGACCAGCACGAGCATCGCGGTCGAATCTCCCCCACCGCTCGTGGCGAGGGCGATCTCACCCCGCGGCTCGATGCGGCACGACTCGCGAAGCGAACGGGCCAGCGTCGCGGCCAGCGGGTGCCGTCCCGCGGCGCGAAGCACCTCGCCGGCGGCGGCGGAGACGACCGGCATCGGTCGGTCGCGCATGGTCACGGCTCCGAGAGCCTGGCCTCGATCTCGACGACGATCGACGGCCCCCGTCGCGACGCGATCCACTCGAGCCGCGGCACGTGGCGGGCGATCCTCGCGCACTCGGCGACCTCCGCCCAGAACCTCTCGCCGCTTTCCGGGAATCGTACGCGGGAGCTGGTCCAGCCCTCGAGGTGCCGGGCGAACCGCTCGCCGTCGATACGCCCCACGCTGATCGCCCGGGTCGCGCTCGCCGAGCCGCCTTCGTCATCCACCGGCACCGAGGCGAGTTCCCTCGCGATCCGGTCGCGAAGGCACGGATGCGACGCGTAGACCTGCCAGCCGCCCCCGGCGCCGCCGACCACGTTCCACGAGAGGGCGACGGTGGCGAGCCACGGACTCCGCTTCGCCCAACGCCCGAGCGGGCCGTCGAGCGGAATCACCCGACGGGAGAGCTCGTCGTCCGACGGGTCGGGCATCAATCCGGCCGAATCCGGATCGGCATCGATGAGCCGTCGCGCGGTCGCGAGGACGGTCATCACGAGGGCGTCCTGCTCGGCGCGGGCCTGTTCGGGATCCTCGACCTCGCAGGCGAGCACCGCCGCAGGACAACGCAGGCCATCCGTTCCCTCGACCTCCCCGACCACCACCACCCGTCGCTTCCCGAGGTTTCGGTGGAACGTCGCCGGCATCCGCACCTGGGGAAGGCCCGAAAGCACCGGACCGTCCCCGGCGGAACCGTCGGCCCGCATCGACGAGACCTCGCACAGAATCGCCTCCGTCGACAGGCGGTCGACGGTCGCGGCATCGATCTCGATCGGCGGACCGCCGAGGCCGGGGACGGGCCCGGGAATCGGAAGCCGATCCGACTCGCGCAGGCGGAGCCGCATCGACAGGCGATCGCCCTCGCACTCGCCCACCGCGCGGATCCACTCGTCCCCGCAGGGCTTTCGGGTCATCGCCTCGATCTTCGCCCGCACGGCGTCGGACTCCGCGGCCGCGGCTTCAGGCTCGGCGTCCCATCCGGCGGGCAGCGGTCCGGGCAGGACCTCGCGTTCGGCCGCGATGGTCAGCCAGCGGGCGCCGCTGCGGAGCGCGAGCCCGGTGGGGGCATCGAGGAACGTGCCATCGCCCTCGACACTCGGCTTGAGCGACGCGAGAAACGCTCGCTGCTCGGCCGGATCGAGCCGGGCGAACGCCACCCAGCGGCCGTCGTCGCGGATCGCGATGCGAAGCTCGCGTCGGGCGAGATCGGCAAAGCCGTCGGCGGGGCTTTCCGCGGTGCGTGCAAGCATCGCCGCGGCATCGCGTGCCTCCTCGCCCGCACCCGCCAGCGCCGCCACCAGCGAACGCAACGCCCCGCCGGCCCTCGTCTCCATCATCGTCCCCGCGTCGCGGATCGTGACCACCCATCGGGCCCGTTCCACCGTCGCGACCACGGCGTCGCTCGCGCCGAAACATCGAGGGTCGGTCGCGCATGGGGGATCGTGAACGGCTCGCGGCGCCACGGCCGGGGCGGTTGCCGGGCAACCCAGCCCCAACACGCTCGCGACGAGGGAGACGCGAAGCCCGTTCATGCCTCACCGAGCGGGGCACGGGCCGAAAGCCAGACCGGAGGCATCGAAGGGGACGACGGGACGCCCTCAGGCGCCGGAGCGAACTGGGGTTCGATCTCGTCCACGATGCGCCGCAGCGGCCGCAGCGACTCTCCGATCGCATCCCAGCGGCCGCGGGCCGCCTCAACGTCGGGATTCGAAGCTCGCCGCGCGGACGGGTCGCCGGCCAAGCGCGACCGCCAGCCGAGGTCGATGACCCACGCGACGCCGACGATCGATCCCGCGATCACGGCGAGGCACGTGGCGACATGCAGGAACCGCCGCAGGCGGGCCGACTTTCGCGGAACCGGGCGATAGCCGAGCCGTTCCATGACCTTTGCGGTCACGTCGGGCCCGACGTGCACGTCGTTCCGCAGCGCGTCGAGATCGTCGCGCCTCACGGCCGTCCTCCCGGAGGCGAGGCGAGGGCATCCTCAACCGAACCGTCCCAGGTCTCGACCGCCCGCGCGTGCAGCACGGGATCGCGTCGGATCGCCGCGAGCATCCGCCGGCGGGCGCGGTGCAGGTGGCTCTTCACGGTGCCTTCCGGCATGTCGAGATGGGTCGCGATCTCCTCGATCGGCCACTCCTGCTGGTGGAAGAGGAGCACGATCTCGCGCTGCACGAGCGAGAGGCTCTCGATCGCGACCTCGAGGACACCCTTGAGATTCTTCCGCGACTCGCCGTCGGCGGTGATGTCATCGGGCCGGCGCGACTCGCCCGAGGCGAAGCCGACCGCTTCGGAATCGAAGCTCGGCGAGAGCTTCTGGATCTGGTTCACGTAGAGCCGCCGGGCGATCGTGAAGAGCCACGTCGAGAACCGGAAGCGGTCGTCGAACCGGTCGAGGTTCTTCAGGACCCGGACGAACGCCTCCTGGACGAGATCCTCGGCCACGTGCGGCCGGCCGGAGAGCCGCAGCAGGAATCCGTAGAGCGACTCCTGGTGCGTCCGGATCAGCCGCTCGATCGCCGCGGGATCGCCTTGGCGAGCCTTCCGGATGATGGATTTCTCGAGGGCGTGAAGCACGTCGATTGAACCGCCGGGTGCGGGTGTCCGTTGCGGACGGCGTGAGTCTATCGGGGAGGACCGGGCGATCGCCCGAAAAGCGTCGCTTCCCGGGCGAATCAGGCGGGCCGGACGGCCCGGACGATCGAGCAGGTGCCGAAGGTCAGCGGTCGGATCGCGAGGTCCGTGAATCCCGCGTCCCCGGCCAAGCCGGCCAGCTGGTCCGGCGTCAGGAAGGTCGCCACCGACTTGGGCAGGTAGCGGTACGCCCCCGACCGGTCGCCCGAGACGAGGGTCGCGGTCCAGGGCATCAGGTGGCGGGTGTAGAGGCGATTCCCGAGGCGGACGACCGGGTTTCGGGGCTCGCTGAACTCGAGGACCAGGAGCCGCCCGCCGGGCCGGAGGACGCGGAAGAACTCGCGGATCGCGGCGGCGGGATCACCCACGTTGCGGATCCCGAAGGCGATGGTCAGGACGTCGAACGAGCCGTCCGGAAGGTCGAGCCGGGTCGCGTCGCCGGTCCGGTACTCGGGGGCGGCCCGGCCCGGACGCCCCGACTTCGAGGAACGGCCCGACTTCACCCTGGCCACGTCGAGCATCGCCGGGGTGTAGTCGATGCCCAACACCCGCCGGGCCCCCGCCTCGGCGATCAGTTCGGTCAGGTCGCCGGTTCCGCACGCGACGTCGACGGCGTCGGTCTCGGGAGTGATCCCCGCCCAGCCGACCACGGCCTTACGCCACGACTGGTCGAGCCCGAAGGAATGCAGGCGATTGTTGAGGTCGTACTTCGCGGCGATCGCCGAGAACATGGCCCTCACCCGCTCGGGCTTGTCGTCCCGGGCGTGGGGGTCGGCGGCGAGCAGGTCGGGCGTCCAGGCCGCCTCGCCGGCCGCGGTTCGATCGTGCGGGGCACCGGTCATGGAGGGGCCGAGTATAGCGCGGGCCGCCGGCCGGACCGCGTTACGATTCGCGTCCGCATGATCACCGACCTCCAGACCCGCTGCTGGGCGTCGCCCGCACAGTTGGGCGAGGAAATGGACGCCTGGTTCGCCCGCCGGGGCTACGGACGCACGCCGGCCTCGCACGAGGAATCGCACGTCGAGGCGAGCGAACGGGCGGGTATCTCGTTCGTCCTCGGCTGCCGCTCGGGTCGGCTCGGCGTGAACATCGGTCCGGACTGGGTCGCGCAGGTCGTGCGGCGGCGGCCGGACCGGCTCGTGGGCGTCGCCGGCATCGATCCGCTCGTGGCGTCGTGGCGCGATGACCTCGAGCGGGCCGATTCGCTCGGGCTGAAGGCCGTGACCGTCTGTCCGGCGTTGCAGGGCTACCACCCGGCCCACACCGAGGCGATGGACCTGTGGGCCGACTGCGAGCGAAACGCGCGACCGGTGCTCATCGCGCGGTTCGGACCGCTGCCCCCGAGCGGCTTCCTCGAGCACGAGCGTCCCGTGCTGTGGGACGAGGTCTTCCGGACCTTTCCCCGGCTGACCGCGGTCTTCGGCTCGCTCGGGGCGCCGTTCATCGCCGAGACGCTCGCGATGGTCGAGAAGCACGAGCGGGTGTTCGCCGACGTCGCGGGTCTCGGCCGCAATCCGATCGAGGGATACCGGGCGCTCGCGGCGGCGTCGGCCGCGGGCACGCTCGGGAAACTCCTCTTCGCCTCGGGCTTCCCCGCCGAGACGCCCGCGGAGGCGATCGAACGGCTGTTCGAGCTGAACGCGTTCCTCGTCGGCCTTTCGCTCCCGACCATTCCTCAAGCCCAGATCCGCGGCATCGTCGAGCGCGACGCGTGTTCGCTGCTCGGGGTATCGCCTCCGGCCGGCCCCGGCCTCCGCCCTCGCCTCGGCGGCGGTCGCCCGATCCTCGGCTTCCCCGAAGGTCGCCCGTGACGACGCCGCCGCGCCGCCCGGTATCGTGCCCATCCATGGTCCCGGCCGCCGCCCCTCGACTGCTGGCGTTCGCGACGCTTCCGGCGATCCTGGCCGGGTGCGGCGGGGCTTTCCAGTCGTGGACCGCGGCGCCCGGCGCCGAGGTCACCGTCGAGGGCCGCGGAAACCGCCCCGGCGAGTTCGCGAGCGAGCTGCCGATCAGCGTCTACGCGGTTCGACCGGCCGAGGAGACGCACTGGTCGAGCGACCGCTCGCTGGAAGAGCTGTCGCGGGGCGATTTCGACAGCGCCCGCTTCCTGCACGTCCAGCTCCTCTGGGAACCGATCGCCGGCAAGACGAGCATCGCCCGCACCGCGACGAACGTCGTGACCCGGCTCGTGATCGTGTCGGGCGACGAGGTCGGGGTCTACGCCGGCGGCGGCTTCGCGTGGCCGTGGGGCGATCCGGGCGACGACGACCGGACGCTCGTCATCACCGGCAGTTCCATGAGCCTCATCGCCCGGACGAAGGGGTTCGTCGACCTTCTGAGTCCGGCCCAGATCACCGGGACCGTCGTGAGCCGACACGATCCGGACGGCACCGTCCGTTGGCGGCGGGCCGTCAGCCAGATCGTGACGAACCGTCTCGAACGGACCCAGTGGGTCGACGCGTCGGGCGAGCCGCTCGATCTCGCCGCCGCGAAGGCCCTGCTCGACGGGCCGCCGGGGCCTTCGTGAGTCCTCACCGATTCCTCAGCCCGCGGCGAGCCTGCGCAACGCGTCGTTGACCGCGGGCGCGATGCGCTCGCGGAAAGGTCCATCCTCCTCGAAGAGACGCACGCGCCCGTCGCCCTCGTCCGGCAGCGGCGGGAACGCGAGCACCGCGTGCTCGAGGTGGAACTCGCCCGACGGTCCGCCGTACAGGTCGTCGCCGACGAGCGGTGCCCCGAGGTCGGCGAGCATCGCCCGGATCTGGTGGTATCGCCCCGTGTCGAGGCGAATCGCGACGTGGCACTCGCCCGGGCGATCGGGCGCGGGTTCGGCGGCAAGGACCGCAAGGCGGCTCGGATCGCCACCGGATCGCACCACGCGGGCGACCCGCCCTTCCCGCCGCAGGTACCGGCGATGCTCGCCGACGAGCGACGCGGGGCCTTCGGACGGGGTCGCGACCCGGGCGACGTAGCCCTTGGTCCAGTCGCCGGCGCGGACCGACTCGTTGCGGAGGGCGACCGTCGCGGCATCCCGGCAGACGAGAAGCCAGCCGCAGGCGATGCGGTCGAGCCGGTGCGGCAGGCGGGCTTCCGGCCAGCGGAGCCGCTCCTGCACGACTTCGATCGCGGTGGGAAATCGCGACGGAACTCGTCCGCCCGCCGGGCGTTCGCTCTCCATCCCCGGCGGCTTGCGGACGGCGATCTCGCGGTCGAGACCCCAGCGGCACGCGGTCGCGGCCCCGAGGTCGATCTCCACGCGCTCCAGGCGATTCACGCCTCGACGATCCCCTCGCGGATCGCGTACCGCGCGAGCTCGACGCGGTCGTGGATGTCGAGCTTCTCCATGACGCTCGTGACGTGCTTGTCGACGGTCTTCACCGAGAGGCACATCAACTCGGCGATCTGCTTCTTCGCCATGCCGCGGGCGACGTAGCGAAGCACCTCGAGCTCGCGGTCGGAGAGCTTCGCGCCGCGCGAACCCGCCGCCTCCTTGCCGCGGCCGGCCTCGACGACCCGATCCTTGACCTTGCCCGAGAAGTACTCGCGACCGTGGGCGATCGCCCGCACCGCGTCGATCACCTCGCGGGGATCGTCGCTCTTGGCGACGAAGCCCTTCGCGCCGACCCGGATCGCCGAGTCGATGAGCCGGTCGTGGCTGTTGCCGCTGAGGAACAGGAGCTCGGTCTTGCCGGAGAGGCTCTTGATATGCGCCGCGGCCTGGAAGACATCGACGCCCGGCATCGAGATGTCGAGGATCGCCACCCGCGGCTTCTGCTTGATCGCCACCTCGAGGGCCTCGTCGGCATTGCTCGCCTCGGCGACGACCTTGATGTCGGGAGTGTCCTTGAGGACCGCCACGAGGGCGGCGCGGATCAACGGGTGATCGTCCGCGACGATGACGGGAATCGGGAGGCTCATGGGGACGGCACCGGGGGACGGGACGATGCCCGACGGGGAACGGCTCCGTCGGGCAAGGCACTGCCGGAAAGATACGGGATCGACCGCCCCGCTACCAGAATCCCCAGCCAAGCAGGACGAGGATCAGGACCACCACGGTGATCGCGATGAACCGGCCGCGGAGGTCGCGTTCGACCGGGCGGAAGCGGCTGGTGTCGCCGCCGAGGTAGGCGTAGCACTTCGGGCACACCTCGGCCTGATCGTGGATTTCCGCCCCGCAATCGGGGCAGTACGCCTCGCCGGCCGCGAATCGCCGCAGGTCGTCGGCGCTCGGACCCTCGTGCTCGGCGTCCTCGTCCTCTTCGTCGCGGTCGTGGCGGCCCATGCGAGCCGTAGGATACGTCGATGCCTCCGCTCGCTTCCGTGATGGTCCCGCTCGGCACGCCCGCCCCGCCCTTCGACCTGCCCGACGTCCACGGCGGCCGGGTTTCGCTCGTCTCGCTCGGGCGGCCGAAGGCGTTGCTCGTCGCCTTCATCTGCAACCACTGCCCTTTCGTGAAGCACATCCGGTCCGAGCTGGGGAGGCTCCACGCCGACGTCCGCGAGCAGGGCGTGGCGATGGTCGCGATCGCGTCGAACGACGTCGACCGCTACCCGCAGGACGGTTTCGACGCGATGAAGGTCGAGGCCCGCGACGCCGGCTGGACCTTCGCCTATCTGCACGACGCCGACCAGTCGGTCGCGAAGGCCTATCGCGCCGCCTGCACGCCCGATTTCTTCCTCTTCGACGCCGATCTGCGGCTCGCGTACCGCGGTCAGCTCGACGACAGCCGTCCCTCGAATGGCGTGCCGGTCACCGGGAATGACCTTCGGGCGGCGATCGCAGCGGTACTCGCAGGACGGGCTCCGGCGACCGACCAGAAGCCCTCGATCGGCTGCAGCATCAAGTGGAAG